>NZ_JACFYJ010000087.1:0-35096 GCF_037126505.1 Paraburkholderia bengalensis | reverse complement strand
GCAGGAAGCGCCTTGCTTTCACCGCGTTGCCGCGTCAGCAGCAGAGAAACGAGATTATGAAGAACCTTTTTGCTGTCGTCAACCGGTTTTTTTAACTTCCCAACCCGTCGATTTCAGCAGAAAGCCCGTCATTGCTGGCTTCCAGCCCTTTCCCGCGTCTCCCGCGCCGCGTTGTCCGCAGCGCGAAAGACCGGAATTCTAGACATTTGCACCGGCGGTTGCAAGCGGTTTTTCGACCAATCTCATCACCGATGTTTGAAGACCGGTTTGCGCTTTTCGACAAACGCGGCCATTCCCTCTTTCTGGTCTTCGGTCGCGAACAACGAATGGAACAACCGGCGCTCGAAATGCACACCCTCGGCCAGGGTCGTCTCGTAAGCGCGATTGATGGACTCTTTCACCATCATGACGGCCGGCATCGGAAATTCGGCGATGGTCGCGGCAGCCGCGATAGCTTCGTCGACCAGATGCGCCGCCGCGATCACACGCGACACCAATCCAGCACGCTCGGCTTCTGCGGCGTCCATGAAGCGCGCCGTCAAGCACAGATCCATCGCCTTGGCCTTCGACACCGCGCGCGGCAACCGCTGCGTGCCGCCGGCACCCGGCATGATGCCCAGTTTGATTTCCGGCTGGCCGAACTTCGCGGTGTCAGCCGCAAAGACGATGTCGCACATCATCGCCAACTCGCAACCGCCGCCCAACGCGAATCCGGCGACTGCGGCAATGATCGGCTTGCGAACTGATCGGACGGCCTCCCAGTTCCGCGTGATGTAGTCGCCCTTATAGACGTCCATATAGGAATATGTCGCCATCATTCCGATGTCGGCCCCGGCTGCGAACGCTTTTTCACTTCCGGTGATCACGATGGCGCCGATGTTCTCATCAGAGTCGAACGCGCGAAGCGCTACTCCCAACTCATCCATCAGCGCGTCGTTCAGCGCGTTAAGCGCCTTCGGACGGTTCAGCGTAATAAGCCCTACGCGACCACGTGTCTCGACCAGAATGTTCTCGAAAGCCATGCACTCCTCCTAAGTGTTTACCAGCAGACGCAAGGGGCTCGCGTCGCATCCCAATAATGCTAACATTCACCAACCAACCGGTCGGTCAATAAATCGACAAGGTTTTCTCCAACGTTCAATCAGCATCTCGCCCGCCATGACCCATTCACTGTTTACGAAGCACGAAGACACGCTGCAGAAAGCGCTTGCCGCCATCCAAACGCGCGGCTACTGGAGCCCGTTCTCAGAAATGCCGAGTCCCAAAGTGTACGGGGAAACTGCGAACGCGGACGGCGAAACGGCATTCAAGGCCCACCTCGACAAGACGTTCGAACTCGACCAGCCCAGCACGGGTGAAACGGTTGGCGCGGAGCAGTCGCCGTTCGGTTTCCCGCTCGGCATCCGGTATCCGAAGTCGGACCCTGATGCGCTGATCGCGGCGGCCGCGCAGGCACAGAAAAAATGGCGTGAAGCCGGGCCTCAAGCCTGGGTGGGTGTAAGTCTCGAAATCCTCGCACGCATCAACCGGTCGAGCTTTGAAATCGGCTATAGCGTGATGCATACCACTGGCCAGGCATTCATGATGGCTTTCCAGGCAGGCGGTCCGCATGCTCAGGACCGGGCGCTCGAGGCCGTCGCCTATGCGTGGGACCAGTTGCGCCGGATTCCCGCCGACGCGCACTGGGAAAAACCGCAAGGCAAGAACCCGCCGCTCGCGATGCAGAAGCGCTTCAACATCGTGCCGCGCGGCACGGGCCTGGTCCTGGGTTGCTGCACTTTCCCCACCTGGAACGGTTACCCCGGTCTCTTCGCGGACCTCGCCACCGGTAATACGGTCATTGTCAAACCGCATCCGGGCGCGATTCTGCCGCTTGCGATCACGGTGCGAATCGCGCGCGACGTGCTGCGTGAAGCCGGCTTCGACCCGAATGTCGTGACGTTGCTCGCGACCAACCCGAACGACGGTGAGCTCGTTCAAAACCTTGCACAACGACCGGAAATCAAGCTCATCGACTTCACGGGCAGCACGCAAAACGGCACCTGGCTCGAACGCAACGCCCATCAGGCACAAGTGTTCACCGAAAAGGCCGGCGTGAACCAGATCGTGATCGACTCAGTCGACGACATTAAAGCCGCCGCGCGCAACATCGCCTTCTCGCTCGCCCTGTATTCCGGCCAGATGTGCACGGCACCGCAAAACATCTACGTGCCGCGCGACGGTATCCGCACCGCCGAAGGCATGATCCCGTTCGAGACGGTGGCCGAGGCGATCTCCAGTGCCGTCCAGAAACTCGGCTCCGACCCGGCGCGCGCCGTCGAATTGCTGGGCGCGATCCAGAATGAAGGCGTCCTGCAGCGCATCGATGAGGCACGCACGCTCGGACGCGTTCTCGCCGACAGCCAGTCACTCGACCATCCGGCGTTCGCAGGCGCTCGTGTTCGCACCCCCCTCGTTTTGCAACTGGACGCCGCGAAAGACGAGGCGCTGTTCACGAAAGAATGGTTCGGCCCGATTTCATTCGTGATCGCAACGGACTCGACAGAGCAGTCGCTCGAGCTCGCCGGTCGCATTGCGGCCGAACACGGCGCGCTCACCTTCTCTGTCTACAGCACCAACAACCAGGTGATCGATGCTGCGACCGAAGCGTCGATTCGCGGCGGTGTCGCCCTGTCCATCAATTTGACGGGTGGCGTCTTCGTCAACCAGTCGGCAGCGTTTTCCGACTTTCATGGCACTGGCGCGAACCCAGCAGCGAACGCCGCGCTCGCCGACGCCGCTTTCGTCGCGAACCGCTTCCGCGTCGTTCAAAGCCGGGTCCATGTTGAGCCGAAAGCGGTTCAAGCGTAAGCCGACCGAGCGTTATAGGACGTTTGACCGACGTTTTGTCCTATAACTTCTGGCCGACTCAACACGCACGAAACGTCGAACTAACATGCAGTCCAAGGGCCGGCCTCTTTCTTTTCCGGTCCTCTTTTCGCGGGAACCCGATATGACCGACGCTTTTATCTGTGACGCGATCCGCACTCCCTTCGGCCGCTACGGCGGCGCACTGAAAGATGTCCGACCCGACGACCTGGGCGCCATTCCAATCAAGGCGCTGATCGAAAGGAACCCGGGCGTGGACTGGCACGCGCTGGACGACGTGATTTACGGTTGCGCAAACCAGGCGGGCGAAGACAACCGCAACATAGCGCGTATGTCGGCGTTGCTCGCCGGCTTGCCGACGGACGCGCCAGGCTCCACCATCAACCGTCTGTGCGGATCGGGCGTGGATGCCGTCGGCACAGCAGCCCGCGCGATCAAGGCGGGTGAAGCACGCCTGATGATTGCGGGCGGTGTCGAGAGCATGACGCGCGCGCCGTTCGTGATGAGCAAGGCTGCGTCCGCGTTTTCACGGCAATCGGAGATCTACGACACGACGATCGGCTGGCGCTTCGTCAACGCTCAAATGAAGCGCGAATACGGTGTGGATTCGATGCCCGAGACGGCGGAGAACGTCGCTGTCGATTTCGATATCAGCCGCGCCGACCAGGATGCGTTTGCACTGCGCAGTCAGGAGAAGGCAGCGCGCGCTCAGCGCGACGGCACACTTGCTCAGGAAATCGTCGCTGTCCACATTCCCCAGAGAAAAGGCGAACCGGTCCGCGTGACGCTTGACGAGCACCCGCGTGAAACGTCGCTCGAGGCGCTCGGCAAGCTGAAAGGCGTCGTGCGTCCAGACGGCTCCGTCACGGCGGGCAATGCGTCGGGCGTCAATGACGGCGCGTGTGCGCTGCTCATCGCCAATCAGCAAGCGGCCGAGCAATACGGCCTGCGCCGGCGCGCCCGCGTGATCGGCATGGCAACGGCAGGCGTTGAGCCGCGCATCATGGGCATCGGACCCGCGCCCGCCACGCAAAAGCTGTTGGCTCAGCTCGACATGACGCTCGATCAGTTTGACGTGATCGAACTCAACGAAGCCTTCGCGTCGCAAGGGCTTGCCGTTCTGCGTCAGCTCGGTCTGCGAGACGACGATCGTCGCGTGAATCCCAATGGTGGTGCCATCGCGCTGGGACACCCGCTTGGCGCCTCGGGCGCGCGTCTGATCACTACTGCGCTGTACCAGCTCGAACGCACCGATGGCCGTTACGCACTGTGCACGATGTGTATCGGCGTAGGACAAGGTATCGCGCTTGCCATCGAGCGCGTTTGAACGGCCCGACACCAGAAACGTTTGGAGACGAGGAGACACCCGATGTCCTATGAAGCGATCCGCGTACAGATCGACGACGCAACACGCGTCGCGACCGTTACGCTGAACCGTCCCGACAAGCTGAACAGCTTCACGCGCGCGATGCACCAGGAACTGGGCGCGGCGCTCGATGAAGTCGAAGCGGCGGGCGCTCGCGCGCTCGTTCTTACGGGCGCCGGCCGCGGCTTCTGCGCGGGGCAGGATCTGGCTGACCTGGATTTCACGCCCGGCGCGATGACTGACCTCGGCGATTTGATCGATAAGCACTTCAATCCGTTGATCCGCCGCCTGCAGGCGCTTCCCCTGCCCGTCATTGCGGCCGTCAACGGTACGGCGGCGGGCGCGGGCGCCAACCTGGCTCTCGCATGCGATCTCGTGCTGGCCGCCCGTTCGGCGAGCTTCATCCAGGCTTTCGTAAAAATCGGGCTGGTGCCGGATTCCGGCGGCACGTGGTTCCTGCCCCAGCGCGTCGGCATGGCTCGGGCGCTCGGCCTCGCCATGACGGGCGATAAGCTCAGCGCAGAAAAGGCCGAAAGTTGGGGCCTCGTCTGGCGAGTGGTGGAAGACGCCGAACTGCAAAAGGCTGCTGCCAACCTCGCCGCGCAGCTCGCGCAACAGCCTACGCGTGCGATCGCCGCCATCAAGCAGGCAATGCGCTCGAGCGCGACGCAAACGCTCGATCAACAACTCGATCTCGAACGCGACATGCAGCGCGAACTCGGCGCATCGCATGACTACGCTGAAGGCGTCCGCGCCTTCATCGAAAAACGCGCACCGCGATTTGAGGGCCGCTGACATGTCCACTCAACCCGAACTGGGCAACACGATGACGCCCGACGAACTGGCGCGCGCAACGGCCGACGCGATGTACGCCAACGACGCCTGCAGCAAGGCGCTTGGTATAGAAATTCTCGAAGTGCGTGCAGGATACGCGCGTCTGCGCATGACCGTGCGCAGCGACTTTCTGAACGGCCACCAGATCTGTCACGGCGGCCTGATGTTCACGTTGGCCGATTCGGCATTCGCGTTCGCCTGCAACTCGTACAACATCAACACGGTCGCAGCTGGCTGCTCAATCGAGTTTCTGCGCCCCGTGCAAGGCGGCGATGTGCTGACCGCGGAAGCGGTCGAGCAGACCGTGAGCGGCCGCAACGGCATCTACGACATTCGCGTCACGAATCGCGCAAACGAAACCGTTGCGATGTTTCGCGGCAAGTCCGCACAGATCAAAGGCACGGTGATCTCCGTCAACAACTGACGGTGCAAAGTCACCCCACGTAATGGCTTCGCCTCTCGCGCGGCATCCTATTCTGAAAGCAAGGAGACATTCGATGACTACCCCGCTTCCGCTCGACCCCATCGAAAAGGCGAGCCGCGACGAACTCGCTGCATTGCAGCTCGAACGGCTCAAATGGTCGCTCACGCACGCGTACGAAAATTCGCCCGTCTATCGACGCAAGTTTGACGAAGCGGGCGTGCATCCGTCTGAACTGAAGACGCTTTCCGACTTGTCGCGCTTTCCGTTCACGACGAAAAAGGATTTGCGCGACAACTATCCGTTCGGCCTGTTCGCCGTGCCGCAAGATCAGATTTCGCGGATTCACGCATCGTCAGGCACAACGGGCAAGCCCACCGTCGTCGGCTACACAGCGCGCGACATCGACAACTGGGCGAATCTCGTTGCGCGCTCAATCCGCGCGTCGGGCGCGCGGCGTGGCGACAAGGTGCACGTGAGTTACGGCTACGGCCTCTTCACAGGCGGCCTCGGTGCTCACTATGGAGCGGAACGCGCCGGCCTCACGGTGATTCCGTTCGGCGGCGGCCAGACCGAGAAACAGGTGCAGCTGATTCAGGACTTCCGTCCCGACATCATCATGGTAACGCCGAGCTACATGCTGTCGATTGCCGACGAACTGGAACGGCAGGGCGTCGATCCGAAGCACTGCTCGTTGCGTATCGGCATCTTCGGCGCGGAGCCCTGGACCAACGACATGCGCCGCGCGATCGAGGAGCGCATGGGTATCGATGCCGTCGACATTTACGGTCTGTCGGAGGTCATGGGACCGGGCGTGGCATCGGAATGTGTCGAAACCAAGGACGGCCCGACGATCTGGGAAGACCATTTCTATCCCGAGATCATCGATCCCGAAACGGGCGAAGTGCTGCCCGACGGCGAACTCGGCGAGCTCGTCTTCACCTCGCTCACGAAAGAGGCGCTGCCCATCGTCCGTTACCGCACGCGCGATCTGACGCGTCTGCTGCCCGGCACCGCGCGCACGATGCGTCGCATGGAGAAGATCACCGGCCGCTCAGACGACATGATGATCATTCGCGGCGTCAACGTGTTTCCGACGCAGATCGAGGAACTGCTGCTGAAACAGCATGCGCTCGCGCCGCACTATCAGATTGTGCTCACGAAGGAAGGACCGCTCGATGTGATGACGCTGAACGTCGAACCGTGCCCGGAATCGGCACCCGACACGGCCGCGCTCGAGGCCGCAAGGCAAACGCTGGCGTACGACATCAAGGCGCTGATCGGCGTCACGGCGAACGTCGTGCTGCAAGGCGTGAACGGTATCGAGCGCTCGGTGGGCAAGGCGCGTCGGGTGGTCGACAAGCGCAAGGCGGCCGCATAATCCCGCGTGCACGAGCGGGAACGGGCGGGAACGGCGCGCAAACGAAAAAAGCCCGACGGCAGCAAGGTATGCCGCCGTCGGGCCTCTCGTCCGACGCGCCCGCCGCCAGGCGGGCTCAGGAATTAGGCAGCAGTAACCACATCCGTCCTGCCTGTTTCATCTTTCCGGCCAGATCGCCCGCTTCGTCACCGAGGCCCCAGAAGTAGTCGGCGCGCACGCCGCCCTTGATCGCCGAGCCCGTGTCTTGCGCGAATACCAATCGGTTCATCGGCGCGTTCGTCATGGGTCGCGTCGTTTGCAGGAAAACAGGCGTGCCGAGCGGAATCGACGACGGATCGACGGCAATCGAGCGCTCCGGCGTAAGCGGCACGCCAAGTGCGCCGATCGGACCGTCGGCGCCGCCGGACGGCGCCGTTTCGTTCGAAGTCATCTCGCGAAAGAACACATAGCGTGGGTTCGTGTCGAGCAGCGCGTCAACCCGCGTCGGGTTCGAGCGCGCCCAGGCCTTGATGCCTTGCATCGTCGCCTGCGCCGGCGTGAGTTCGCCCCGATCGAGCAGCCAACGGCCAATCGATTTGTACGGCTGATTGTTCGTCCCGCCAAAGCCGACGCGCATCACGCTGCCATCTTCCATCACGATGCGTCCCGAGCCCTGCACCTGCAGAAAGAACGCCTCGATGGGATCGTCGACCCAGACCAGTTCGTTGCCGTTGAGCACGCCCGAGCGCTCGAGTTGCGCGCGCGCTGGCATCGGCGAACCAGGACGGTACGCCGAAGGCCAACGGTACAAGGCTGTCTGATACACGCCATGACGCACGCGCGAACCGCGCAGCAGTGGCTCGTAGTAGCCTGTCACGAGGCCGTCGAGCGTCCCGTCGGTGTTCGCGAACTGGAACGGCGTGAAGTATGTCTCGAAGAAAGTGCGCGCGCTGGCGACGTCGAGATCATCCAGCATCAGCGCCGCTGCGCAGGCGCGCCGCCAAGTCGGCTGACTGGCAAGGCGCGCGCAGTTCTGGCGCAGCGCTGCGGCCGCGCCGATCAGCGAATCGTCCTGCCAGCCCGGCACCTGCTGCCAGGCGACAGCCGTCAGCCGTTGCGCGGCCATCTGGCCGGGGATGATCGCGGCGCCCGTGGGCGGCGAAACGGAGGGCCGCACTACGCCGCCTCCGCCGCATGACGCGAGCAGCACGGCAATCGACAGTGCCCCCGCCCAGGCGGCGGCCCGGCGGGCAAAACGCATACAATGATTGTTCTGAATGGAAACTGCCATGTCTGATCTGTTCGACGAATACCCGATGCTCATCTTCGCGCTGGAGTCGCTCCTCGCGCTTTTTCTGCTGATTTTCATCGTTGTGTGGACGGCGTCCGGCAAGAAGAAAGCCGCACGCCAGAAGCAGGACGCAAAACAGGCCCCGCCGCAGCAATCGCCGCGCCGCTGACGGCCCAGACGCATTTATGCCCGTTCTTCAATGCAGCGTGCGCGGCATGCGCAACACGAATTCCGGCACGGGCGCGTCCCAACGCTCGCCATCTTCGGCCACACAGAAGTATTCGCCGCGCATCGTCCCGACAGGCGTCGCGATCACGGCATAGCTCGTGTACTCGAACTGCTCGCCCGGCTTCAGCAGCGGCTGATGCCCGACGACGCCCAGCCCCTTGACTTCCTGAACGCGATTTTCGCTATCCGTGATAACCCAGTGGCGCGCGATCAGCTGCGCGGTGACCTGGCCAGTATTGCGGATGGTGAGTGTGTAGGCGAAGGCGTATTTCCGATGCTCTGGGTCCGATTCCTCGGAGATGTACCGGACCTGGGAGGACACGCTGAATTCGTACTGACTCATGCTGATTCCGATGGTGAGCGAGACGCGCTATCGATCTGCGCGAGGCCGTGTGCGGGCGGCTGCGCCCTCGTTGCGGCGCGCCGGTGCTGGCGTTGACATGGTTTGGCATTCTGCTTGATGCAGCGCAGGCCCGCAACCGCATTGGCCATCGGCGGCGAGCCCGGGACGACGTGGCCCATCAGGCAAGACCGCACGCGGCGGCGCTAAAATAGCGGTTTTCCGTCTCCCGCCTCACCCCACGCCATGACTCAATTCCGCATCGCTCCCAGCATTCTGTCGGCCGACTTTTCGCGGCTCGGCGAAGAAGTCCGCAACGTCGTCGCCGCGGGCGCCGACTGGATTCACTTCGACGTGATGGACAACCACTACGTGCCGAACCTGACGATCGGCCCGCTCGTGTGCGAAGCGATCCGCCCGCACGTGCAGGTGCCCATCGACGTGCATCTGATGGTCCGTCCCGTCGACCGCATCGTGCCCGACTTCGCGAAGGCGGGCGCCAATGTGATCAGCTTCCATCCGGAAGGCTCGGACCATATCGACCGCACACTGTCGCTGATTCGCGATCACGGCTGCAAGGCCGGCCTCGTGTTCAACCCGGCCACGTCGCTGAATTACCTCGATCACGTGATGGACAAGGTCGATCTGGTGCTGATCATGTCGGTGAATCCGGGCTTCGGCGGCCAATCGTTCATTCCCGAGGCGCTGAACAAGCTGCGCGAGGCGCGCGCGCGCATCGACGCCTACAACGAACGGACCGGCCGCGAGATTCATCTCGAAGTGGACGGCGGCGTGAAGATCGACAACATCGCGGAGATCGCGGCGGCGGGCGCGGACACATTCGTGGCGGGTTCGGCGATTTTCGGCCATCCCGACTACGCGACGATCATCGGTCAGATGCGTGACAAGCTCGCTTCCGTCGGACGCTGAGATGCAAACGTCGCCTCAATACCCGGCTCCCGCGTTCACGGCGGGCAAGATTCTCGCGGCGATCGTCGACCTCGACGGCACGATGGTCGACACCGCCGACGATTTCACTGCCTCGCTGAACGGCATGCTCGCGCAGCTCGACGCGGAAGAAACCTCGCGCGAAGAAGTGATCGACTACGTCGGCAAGGGCTCCGAGCACCTGATCCGCAGCGTGCTCGCACCGCGCTTCGAGACAGGCTTTGCGCAGTCGCGCTTCGACGAGGCGCTCGCGATCTATCAGGAGGAGTACGCGAAGATCAACGGTCTTCACACGCGGCTCTATCCCGATGTCGAAGCGGGGCTGATCGCGTTGCGCGACGCGGGCGTCAAGCTCGCCTGCGTGACCAACAAGCCGCATCGTTTTGCGACGCAGCTGCTCGAGCAATATGGCCTCTTGCGCTATTTCGAGGTCGTGCTGGGCGGTGACAGCGTCGCGGCGAAAAAGCCCGATCCGCTGCCGATGCTCACGGCGTGCAAGGCGCTCGGCGTCGCCCCGCGGGCTACCGTCGCGATCGGCGATTCGCAGAACGATGCGTTCGCGGGCCGCGCAGCCGGCATGGCGACGCTGACCGTCCCCTATGGCTACAATCACGGCGAATCTGTGCAAACCATAAAATCGGATGGTATAGTTGCATCGCTGTTGGGCGCCGCCAAGGCAATCGCAGCGCACAATGCAGTACAATCGGCAGCACCCAATTCCTGACTTATTTCAAAGTCTTCCTCATGTTTCTGAATAAAAAACGGAGTCTGAGCACGATCGACCGGGGAGCCTGGCCCTGGCGTCGCTGGTCGCGCTAACACCTCGCCTGAGGTACGCTGAGGCTCGTCTTCGGCACCCGTTTTTTACTTCGCTGCGCTCACGCGCTTTTCCCGAATCGCCGGTTTGACCGGCTTAACCTCGCTGCACCGAGTTTCAGCTAGCCGTCGCGTACCTTGCGTACTATCGTCGTGCTGTGAAACCGTGCATGCGTCGTGGGGAAAGCGCGCGCCGGTTTTATCACCTGTGACGAGCACATT
Source organism: Paraburkholderia bengalensis (assembly GCF_037126505.1). NCBI lineage: Bacteria > Pseudomonadati > Pseudomonadota > Betaproteobacteria > Burkholderiales > Burkholderiaceae > Paraburkholderia > Paraburkholderia bengalensis. Next base: position 24,402 of record NZ_JACFYJ010000087.1, on the reverse strand, counting down.
CGACCGGTAACGCAGCCCCGCTTTGTCCGACGCACCACACGCTTCGGACGCACGAACAGGATCGGAACATGACCGAACTCGAATTTCAGTCCCTCGCGAACGAGGGCTTCAATCGCATCCCGCTGATCGCCGAAGCGCTGGCCGACCTCGAAACGCCGCTGTCGCTGTATCTGAAGCTCGCGCAAACCGAGCGCAACGGCGCGAACTCGTTTCTGCTCGAATCGGTGGTGGGCGGCGAACGCTTCGGCCGCTATTCGTTCATCGGCCTGCCCGCTCGCACGCTGATCCGCACGCGCAACGGCGTGACGGAAGTCGTGAAGGACGGCAACGTCGTCGAGACGCACGAAGGGGATCCGCTCGAATTCATCCAGCAGTTCCAGGGCCGCTTCAAGGTGGCGCTGCGTCCGGGCCTGCCGCGCTTCGCGGGCGGCCTCGCGGGTTACTTCGGCTACGACGCGGTGCGTTACATCGAGAAAAAGCTCGCGCACACCGCCCCGCCCGACGACCTGAACCTGCCCGACATCCAGTTGCTGCTGACGGAAGAAGTCGCCGTCATCGACAACCTCGCGGGCAAGCTGTACCTCGTGATCTACGCCGATCCGACCACGCCCGAAGCCTACACGCGCGCAAAGCAACGTCTGCGCGAACTGAAGCAGCGGCTGCGCACGACCGTGCAGCCGCCCGTCACGTCGGCGAGCGTGCGCACTGACATTTTCCGCGAGTTCAAGAAGGACGATTACCTCGCCGCCGTGCGCAAGGCGAAGGAGTACATCGCGGCGGGCGAACTGATGCAGGTGCAGGTCGGCCAGCGTCTGACCAAGCCGTATCGGGACAATCCGCTGTCGCTGTATCGCGCGCTGCGTTCGCTGAATCCGTCGCCGTATATGTATTACTACAACTTCGGCGAGTTTCATGTGGTGGGCGCGTCGCCGGAAATTCTCGTGCGTCAGGAAAAGCGCAACGAAGACCGCATCGTCACGATCCGTCCGCTCGCGGGCACGCGTCCGCGTGGCAATACGCCCGAGCGCGACGCCGAACTCGCCACCGAACTGCTGAACGATCCGAAGGAAATCGCCGAGCACGTGATGCTGATCGACCTCGCGCGCAACGACGTGGGCCGTATCGCGGAAATCGGTTCAGTCTCCGTGACCGACAAGATGGTGATCGAAAAGTATTCGCACGTGCAGCACATTGTGAGTTCCGTCGAGGGCACGCTGAAGCCCGGCATGACCAACTTCGACGTGCTGCGCGCGACATTCCCGGCGGGCACGCTGTCGGGCGCGCCGAAAGTCCGCGCGATGGAACTGATCGACGAACTCGAACCCGTGAAGCGCGGCCTGTACGGCGGCGCCGTCGGCTACCTGTCGTTCACGGGCGAAATGGACCTGGCCATCACGATCCGCACGGGCGTGATCTGCAACGGCAATCTGTATGTGCAGGCGGCAGCGGGCGTGGTCGCCGACTCGGTGCCCGAATCCGAATGGCAAGAGACCGAGAACAAGGCGCGCGCGGTGCTGCGCGCGGCCGAGCAAGTGCAAGACGGCCTCGATAGCGACTTCTGACGGAGACTGACCATGCTGCTGATGATCGACAACTACGACTCGTTCACCTATAACCTGGTCCAGTACTTCGGCGAACTCGGCGAAGACGTGCGGACCTATCGCAACGACGAAATCACGCTCGACGACATCGCGAAGCTCAACCCCGAGCGCATCTGCCTGTCGCCGGGACCGAGCAATCCGCAACACGCGGGCATCACGCTCGACGTGCTGCGCGAATTCTCCGGCAAATATCCGATTCTCGGCGTGTGCCTCGGGCATCAGGCGATCGGCGAGGCGTTCGGCGGCCGTGTCGTGCGCGCGAAGACCATCATGCACGGCAAGGTGAGCCAGATCGAAACCGACTGCAAAGGCGTGTTCGCCGACCTGCCGAAGCATTTCACCGTCACGCGCTATCACTCGCTGGCCATCGAACGCGAGTCCCTGCCCGATTGCCTCGAAGTGTCCGCATGGACCGACGACGGCGAAATCATGGGCGTGCGCCACAAGACGCTGCCCGTCGAAGGCGTGCAGTTCCATCCGGAATCGATCCTGTCGGAACACGGCCACGCCCTGCTCGAAAACTTCGTGAAGCAATCGAAAGCTGCGGCGCGCAGCGCATAAACGGGAGACACGACCATGATCACGCCCCAGGAAGCGCTGCAGCGCACGATCGAGCATCGCGAAATTTTCCACGACGAAATGCTGCACCTGATGCGCCTCATCATGCGCGGCGACATGTCGCCCGTGATGGCGGCCGCGATCATCACCGGCTTGCGCGTCAAAAAAGAGACCATCGGCGAGATCACCGCGGCCGCCACGGTGATGCGCGAGTTCGCCCGTCACGTCGACGTGCAGGACAACTCGAACTTCGTCGATATCGTCGGCACGGGCGGCGACGGCTCGCACACGTTCAATATCTCCACGGCGACGATGTTCGTGACGGCGGGCGCGGGCGCGAAAGTCGCGAAGCACGGCAATCGCGGCGTATCGAGCAAGTCGGGCAGCGCGGACGTGCTCGAAGCGCTCGGCGTGAATATCGATTTGCAGCCGGAACAGGTGGCCGCGTCGATCGCCGAAACGGGCATGGGCTTCATGTTCGCGCCGAACCATCACCCGGCCATGAAGAACATCGCGCCCGTGCGCCGCGAACTCGGCGTGCGGACCATCTTCAACATCCTCGGCCCGCTGACGAACCCGGCCGGCGCGCCGAACCAGTTGCAAGGCGTGTTTCACCCGGATCTCGTCGGCATTCAGGTGCGCGTGATGCAGCGTCTCGGCGCGAAGCACGTGCTCGTCGTGTATGGTCGGGACGGCATGGATGAAGTCTCGCTCGGCGCGGCGACGCTCGTCGGCGAGCTGCGCGACGGCCAAGTGCGCGAGTACGAGATTCACCCGGAGGACTTCGGCATGCAGATGGTGTCGAACCGGACGTTGAAAGTCGCCGATGCGAACGAATCGAAAGTGCTGCTGCTCGAAGCGCTCGACAACAAGCCGGGCGTCGCGCGCGAAATCGTCACGTTGAACGCGGGCACGGCACTGTATGCCGCGAACGTCGTCGATTCGATCGCGGACGGTATCCAGATCGCGCGCGAGTCGATTGCGAGCGGCAAGGCGCGTGCGAAGGTCGACGAACTCGTCCGCTTCACGCAACAGTTCAAGAAATAAACGGGATTCACATGAGCGATATTCTGGACCGCATCATCAGCGTCAAGCGCGACGAAGTGCGCGCCGCGGAGCAAAGCGCGCCGCTGGAAGAACTGCGCTTGCAGGCGTCCACGCGCGACCTGCGCGATTTCGTCGGCGCGATTCGCGCGAAGCACGAGGCGGGCCTCGCCGCCGTGATCGCCGAGGTCAAGAAGGCAAGCCCGTCGAAAGGCGTGCTGCGCGAACATTTCGTGCCCGCCGACATCGCGCGTTCGTACGCGAATCACGGCGCGGCGTGCCTGTCCGTGCTCACCGACGTGCAGTTTTTCCAAGGCAGCGCGGCGTATCTGGAAGAAGCGCGCGCCGCGTGTGCGTTGCCTGTTTTGCGCAAGGATTTCATCGTCGATCCGTATCAGATCCTGGAGGCCCGCGCGATGGGCGCCGACGCGATCCTGCTGATCGTCGCCGCGCTCGAAACCTCGCAGATGCAGGATCTCGAAGCGTACGCGCATTCGCTGGGCCTCGCGGTGCTGGTCGAAGTGCACGACAAGAATGAACTGGTCGAGGCGCTGACGCTGAAAACGCCGCTGATCGGCGTGAACAACCGCAATCTGCGCACGTTCGAAACGTCGATCGACACGACGCTCGACCTGCTCGACATGATGCCGGACGACCGCATCGTCGTGACCGAGTCGGGCATCCTGTCGCGCGTCGACGTCGAGCGGATGCGCGCGATGGACGTGAACACGTTCCTCGTCGGCGAGGCGTTCATGCGCGCCGAAGAGCCGGGCGCGGAACTTGCGCGAATGTTCTTCTGATCACGGGTTAAAAGCGAGTCGCGCGATGGGCATGGAACAGGAAATCAAGCTGGCGTTGCCGTCCGATCAGGTCGGCGCCGCGACGCAATGGTTCATCCAGCGTGCCGGCAATCCGGGCCGCACGATCACGCTCGAAAACCGCTATTTCGACACGCCCGCGCTGACGCTCGCGCGCGCGAAAGCGGCCGTGCGCGTGCGGCGAACGCCGGATGGCTGGCTGCAGACGTACAAGACGGTCGGCGCGTCGAAAGACGGCTTGCACAATCGGCACGAGTGGGAAATGCCCGTCAAGGGCAACGCGCTCGAAATCGACGCGCTGCTCGATGCGTGCGACGACGCGCCGTCGAAAGAAGCGCTGAAGCAGGCACGCGACGCCCTGATTCCGCTCTTCACGACGAATTTCTCGCGAACGTTGTGGCATGTGAGGATCGAAGGCGCGGATGTCGAGGCTGCCATCGACCAAGGCGAAATACGCGCCGACGTGAACGGCCAAACGCGTAGCTCGCCGATCTGCGAAATCGAGCTGGAGTTGAAGCGCGGCGACGCGGGCGCGCTCAACGCGTTGTCGGCGGAACTGGCGCAGGCGGTTCACGGCCTGCGCCCCGACGACGTCAGCAAGGCGCAGCGCGGGTATCGTCTGCGCGAGGGCAACGGCTCGACGTAAAGCGGCGGGCGCCGCATCGGCGGCGCATACGCGAAACGCGCGCGGCAGTGGCGTACTTCGTGACGGCGGCTGCCGCCGCGAACGCAGGAAACTTGAGCGCGCCTGCATTTGCTGCCACACTTGCCCGCCATGAATTCCGCCAAACGCACCCGCACGCCGCCGGCGCAGTCCTCGCTCTTCACCGACGACGCCGCGCCAATTTCCGCACCGCCCGCCGACACCACCGGCACGCAAACGCTCGAAGCGCAATTCGAAGCGTTGCCGCCCGCGTGGCGCGCGCATCTGAAACCGTTCATCGACAGCGATCACTACGCGCCGCTGTGCCGTTTCGTCGACGGCGAGCGTGCGTCAGGCAAGACCGTCTATCCCGCCGACGTGTTCCGCGCGTTGCGCCTCACCAGCCCCGACGACGTCAAGGTCGTGATTCTCGGCCAGGACCCCTATCACGGTGAAGATCGCGGCACGCCGCAGGCACATGGCCTCGCGTTTTCGGTGCCGCCTTCGGTGCGGCCACCGCCGTCGCTACGCAACATCTTCAAGGAGATCGCCGCGAGCCTCGGTTATGACACGCCGCAGCACGGCTGTCTCGACGCGTGGGCCAAACAGGGCGTGCTGCTGCTGAACACGGTGCTGACCGTCGAACGCGACCGCGCGGCGAGCCACGCCAAACGCGGCTGGGAACATTGCACCGACACGCTGATCCACGAACTGGCTATGCGTCACGACGGCCTCGTGTTCATGCTGTGGGGCGCGCATGCGCAAGCGAAGCGCGCGCTGCTCGGCGGCAAGTCGCATTGCGTGCTGGAAGCGCCGCATCCGTCGCCGCTGTCGGCGCATCGCGGCTTTCTCGGCTGCCGGCATTTCGCGCTCGCCAACGAATTTCTCGAGGCGCACGGCCGCCAGCCAATCGACTGGCGTCTACCGGAAACGGGCGAAGTCTTCGCGTGAAACGCGCCTGCTTCCGCGCCACGCGAGTCACGCCAGCCCCGCAAAAGAAAACGCCACGGAATTGTGTTCTGTGGCGTTTTTCGTTTGCCGGCGCGATGCCGCCGATAGCCGCATCGCGTCGACGAACCTTCCGATGCTTTACGCAGCCGCGATCGCTTCGCGTGCGCCGGCCAGTGCCGCGCTGGCTGCGTCCGGGCCCATGTTCAGGCCTTCGGCGTAGATGAAGTTCACGTCCGTCATGCCGAGGAAGCCGAGGAACGTCTTGAGGTAAGGCGTCTGCGAGTCGCCCGGCGTGCCAACGTACTTGCCGCCGCGAGCCGAAACCACGAACACCTTCTTGCCCGTCACGAGGCCTTCGGGGCCGTTCGCGCCGTACTTGAACGTGATGCCGGCACGCGCGATGAAGTCGAAATACGTCTTCAGTTGCGACGAGATGCCAAAGTTGTACAGGGGTGCACCGATCACGACGATATCGGCGGCTTGCAGTTCGGCGATCAGCGCTTCGCTGCGCGCTGCGATGGCTTGCTGCTCGGCCGTGCGCTGTTCAGCCGGCGTGAAGAATGCGCCCAGAATTGCATCGTCGAGGTGCGGCAGCGCGTCTTCGTGCAGATTGCGGACGACGACTTTCGCGCCCGGATTCGATTGTTGCAGCTTCGCCGTCAGTTCGTTTGCCAGCAGCGTCGATTGAGCGCCTTGCGAGCGAGCCGACGAGTTGATTTGCAGGATCGTGGTCATCAGTGACTCCAGTGAGGGGCGCGCTGTGTTGCGCGAGTGGAGCTATTGTGTTTTTTTACCCGGCCGGGAAAAAGTAGCGCGGCGGCGACGGATTGTTGCAACGATAGAACAATCCGCCGCCGGCTGCGGCGGCCGGCGCTGCGTTACCTGCCCAGCCAGCGCTTGCGTGCCGTCACCGCCGAAGCGGGCTTGTCGTTCGCGGCCAGCTTGTAGCGCGCGGCATCCGGCCCGTCCAGCTTGAGTTGCGCCACGCGCAGCTCGTCGCGCCGGAACGCGTGGATTTCGACCTTCGCGCCCGGCTGGTAGCGCGACAGCAGCGCGTCGAGGTTCGAGCCCGTCACGCGCAGGCCGTCGACGGCGATCAGCACGTCGCCCGCCGACAACCCCGCCTTCTGTGCCGCGCTGCCGTCGTGCACGGCAGCCAGCGTGCAGTCCGCGCCGCCGCGCACGCGCGCGCCGAGCGACGGCTTCGCCTTCGGATCGACCTCCGCCTCGAGCGTCACGCCGAACGGTTCGAGCAATGCCGCGAGCGGCAAATCGCGCGTGCCGTGCACGCCTTCTGCGAAAAGCCCGGACAAATCCGCGCCCGTCGCCTCGGCGAACAGCGCCTCGACCTCGGATTCCTCGATGCCGCGCGCCTTGCCCTGATAGAAATCGCGCCCGTAGCGCTGCCACAACAGACGCATCACGTCGTCGAGCGACTTGCGGTTCTGCGTTTGCGCGCGAATCGTCAGATCAAAGGCGAGCGCGACGAGCGAGCCCTTCGTGTAGTAGCTGACGATCGCGTTCGCGGCGTTTTCGTCCTGACGGTAGTACTTGACCCAGGCGTCGAACGAGCTTTCGGCGACCGTCTGCTTCAGACGCCCGCTGCCGCGCAGCACGCCGGCGATGGTCTTGCCGAGCAGCGTGAAGTAGTCCGCCTGCGTGATGAGGCCGCCGCGCACCAGCATCAGATCGTCGTAGTAGGACGTGAAGCCTTCGAACAGCCACAGCAGCGACGTGTAGTTTTCCTGCGTCAGGTCGTACGGCGCGAACACAGCCGGCTTGATCCGCTTCACGTTCCACGTGTGGAAGTACTCGTGACTGCACAGACCGAGATAGGTGCGATAGCCTTCCGTCGTTTCGCTGCGGCCTTGCACGGGCAAATCGGCACGGTTGCAGATCAGCGCCGTCGACGCGCGATGCTCCAATCCGCCGTAGCCGTCGGTGACGGCCTGGGTCATGAATACATAGCGGTCCATCGGCGCTTTTTTCGAGCGCGGCTCGAACAGCGCGATCTGCGCTTCGCACACGCGCTGCAGATCCGCCGACAGCCGCGCCATGTCGAGGCCGATCACGCGTCCCGCGATCACGATGTCGTGCGGCACGCCGTGCGCCTTGAACGTACCCAGCGCGAATTCGCCGAGCGTCACGGGATGATCGACCAGTTCGTCGTAGTTTTGCGCCGTGTATTCGCCGAAGCCGTAGCGCTTCGTGCCGCGCATTTCCGTCAGCGCCGTCGCGACGCGCCAGTCGCGGTATGGCGGGCCCGCCGGTTTCTGGATGTCGACGACGCACGGCGCGTCCTCGAAGCCGAGCGGCGACAGGAAGACGCTCGTGCCGTTGAAAAAGCCCGTGGTGTCGTCGAGATGCGCGGCCCGCACCGACATGTCCCACGCGTAGACCTCGTAGCGCAGCGTCAGCGCGCCCTTGACGGGCGCCGCCTGCCACGCGTGCTTGTCGGTCTTTTCGATACGCACCTTGCGGCCGGCGTCGTTGAACGCACGCAGCGTGACGATGTTGCGCGCGAACTCGCGGACCATGTAGCTGCCGGGAATCCAGACGGGCAGCATGAAACGCTGGCCCGTCGGATCGGGATCGGCGACCGTGACGGTGACTTCGAAAATATGGGCGGCAGGCTGCTTCGGAACGATGGTGTAGCGGATCGGCTTCATCGGCGCTCGTGGGTCGGAGACTTGGGGAAAATTCGAAAGGCTTCAGGCGGGCAGCGATCGTGCCGCGTGGAGCGAGGCGCTGACGCGCCCGCTCAAATCCGGTTTCGACCGTGCTTGAATCGGGCTGCAATCGGCACAAGAGGCGACATGCGCCTCCTGTCAGACAGATTCGAGCGGAAGTCGCCCCGCTCAGCGCACCGACGACAGCGCCTTGTCGAGCTCGTCGGCGGGAACGGCGCCGGGCAGGCGGCGGCCGTCCGCGAGGAACACGGTCGGCGTGCCGTTCACGTTCATCGACTGCCCGAGCGCGAGGTTTTTATCGATCGCGGCCGTGTCGCATGTGCCGGGCGCCGTGGGCGCGCGGTGGTCCTGCATCCACGCTTCCCACGCCTTCGCGCGGTCAGCGGAACACCAGATCGACTTCGACTTGGCCGCCGAATCCGGCGACAGCACGGGGTACAGGAACGTATAGACGGTGATGTTATCCATCGACTTCAACGTCGTTTCCAGCTGCTTGCAATACGGGCAATTCGGATCGGAGAACACGGCGATCTTGCGGCTGCCGTTGCCCTTTACCACTTTCACCGCGTTGGCGAGCGGCAGGCTGGCGAAATTGATGCGGTTGGCGTCGGACAGGTGCGCTTCCGTCAGATTTTTGCGCGTCTTCGCGTCGACCATGTCGCCGAGAATCAGATAGTCGCCTGATGCGTCGCTATAGATGATCTGCGAGCCGAGATTCACCTCGTACAGCCCGTCGATCGGCGACTTCGACACGCTCTTGATCGTCGCTTCGGACAGGCGCGACTGCAGCGTCGACTTGAGCTTGTCGGTGGTCTGATCGGCCTGTGCCGAGCAGCCCAGGCCGATGGTCGCGACAGCCAGCGCCAGCGCGGCAATGCGGATGCGTTTTTTCATGCTGCTACTCCTGATTCGACGCCGGCGCGCGGTGTTTGCCGTTCGTCAGCGCCTGTGTTCATGTTGTGCGCGAGGAGATGGTATGCCTCGCGTTCGATCCTGTCAGACTTGCACGCCGGCGCCGCGTTGCGTCACGCTGCGCCGACGCGCGCGTCAGCCGAGCGCCGCCGACACCAGCCAGCGCTTGATCAGCGGCTGCGCGCCGACCATCGCCATTCCCGTATTGCGCACCGCCCGCGCGACGTTGCCGGGCAGCGCGAACAGCTTCTGGAGGCCGTCGGTGGCAATCGTCAGCGCGCGGATGTCCTCGCTGCGCGAACGCTCGTAGCGGCGCAGCAGCACCGTGTCTCCGAGATCGCGAAACGCCTCTTTCTTCACGATCACGTCGACGAGCGACGCCACGTCGCGCAACCCGAGATTCATGCCCTGGCCGGCGAGCGGGTGGATCAGATGCGCGGCATCGCCGACCAGCGCCACACGCGGCGCAACCAGGCGGTCGACGGTTTGCAGCGCGAGCGGGAAGCCTTGGGCGGGCGTCACGCAGTCGAGCGTGCCGAGCGTGCCCATGGTCGCACGTTCGACTTCCGCCGCAAGCTGCGCGGGGTCGAGCCGCAGGAGCGTGTTCGCGTGCTCGGTTTTCGCCGACCACACCAGCGACACGTGACCGTCCGGCATCGGCAGCAGCGCGACGATTTCGCCGTCGCGGAACCACTGGTAGGCGGTCTCGCCGTGCGGCCGCCCCGCCTTGAAGTTCGCGACGACACCCGTCTGCCGGTAATCGCGCCGGGTCACCTTCGAGCCGATCTGCGCGCGCACCCACGAATGCGCGCCGTCGGCGCCGACCACGAGGTCCGCCTCGAGCACGTTGCCGTTCGCGAGACCAATTGTCGCGCCGCCCGTCTTGATGTCGAGCCCTTGCGCGCGGGTGTCGAGCACGCGAGGTTCGGCTGGAAGCGCAGCGCGGCGTCGAGCGAGCGCTCGATCATCGACGATTCCGCGATCCACGCAAGCTGCGGCACGGAAGCCTGGAACGCCGAGAAGTGCAGTTCGGCGTGCGCGTCGCCATAGACGCGCATGTCGTAGACGGGCGAAAGCCGGGAGGCGTCGAGCGCCTGCCACACGCGCAAGCGTTCGAGCAGCGCCTGCGAACTCGCGGACAGCGCGTAGACGCGCGAATCGAACACGGCGCCGGCGGGCAGCGGCTGGCAATGCTGCGCCAGCAGCGCGACACGCAGGCCGCTCTGTGTCAGCGCAAGCGCCGCCGTCTTGCCGACGAGCCCGCCGCCTATCACGGCGACATCGAAGGACTGATGGTGAGCATTCATCCGGCCATTATAGCCGCGAGGGGTGCGGGGGACGGATCGGCGGGACGGGCGTTCGGCGCGACTCGCGCGCTGCTGCGCCGTCCTTCGTCTGGCGGTCTCGGGTGAATCGCGATCCGGTTTCGCCTGGCTCAAAAACTTCGCTGCAATAGATACGGCCCCAGTGGACTTGACTCGCCGCCATATAGCCGGGCGAACAGGGACGCAGTGCCCCTTGCCGATCAAGCCGCCCGAAAGCGTTACAATTGCGTTTTTTCGAGCACAGATCAGTACAGGATCGTGGTTCAAACGCCCGGATGCCTGCTGTTTGTCTCGCTCCCGAATTTCCTTTGCAGCCTCCCAGCCACGTTCGCCAGCTCGCGCGAGACGTGGCATCTAGCTGTAATACATTGATTCATAAAGGTTTTTCATGAGCCTCAAATGCGGCATCGTCGGCCTGCCCAACGTCGGCAAGTCCACCCTGTTCAACGCGCTGACCAAGGCGGGCATCGCCGCCGAAAACTATCCGTTCTGCACGATCGAGCCGAACGTCGGCGTGGTCGAAGTGCCCGACGCACGTCTGAGCGCGCTCGCCGACATCGTCAAGCCGGAGCGCATCGTGCCCGCCGTGGTCGAGTTCGTCGACATCGCGGGTCTGGTGGCGGGCGCCAGCAAGGGCGAAGGCCTCGGCAACCAGTTCCTCGCGAATATCCGTGAAACCGACGCGATCACGCACGTCGTGCGCTGCTTCGAGGACGAGAACGTGATTCACGTCGCGGGCAAGGTCGACCCCGTGTCGGACATCGAGGTGATCAATACGGAACTCGCGCTCGCCGACCTCGCCACCGTCGAAAAGGCGCTGACGCGCTACGCAAAGGCCGCAAAGTCGGGCAACGACAAGGAAGCGGTAAAGCTCGCCGCCGTGCTGGAAAAAGTCCGCGCCCAGCTGGACCTGGCGAAGCCGGTTCGCGGACTCGATCTGACGGAAGAAGAGCGTCTGCTGATCAAGCCGTTCTGCCTGATTACGGCGAAGCCGGCGATGTACGTGGCAAACGTGAAGGAAGACGGCTTCGAGAACAATCCGCATCTGGACGCCGTGCGCAAGTACGCGGAAACGGAAAAGGCGCCGGTCGTCGCGGTGTGCGCGGCGATCGAAGCGGAAATCGCCGATCTTGCCGACGAAGACAAGGAAGTGTTCCTCGCCGACATGGGCATGGACGAGCCGGGCCTGAACCGCGTGATCCGCGCGGGCTTCAAGCTGCTCGGCCTGCAGACGTACTTCACCGCGGGTGTGAAGGAAGTGCGCGCATGGACGATCCATATCGGCGACACCGCGCCGCAGGCGGCGGGCGCGATTCATACGGACTTCGAGCGCGGATTCATTCGCGCGCAGACCATCGGCTTTGACGATTACATCGCGTTCAAGGGCGAGCAAGGCGCGAAGGAAGCGGGCAAGATGCGCGCCGAAGGCAAGGAGTACGTCGTGCATGATGGCGACGTGATGAACTTCCTGTTCACCCCGACATAAGAAGTATTGACATTCACCCTGGATTCACTACCCTATGGACATAGCGCCATGGGGTGTTGAATTTCGTCTTTGTAAAAGACGAGTAGCGGAGGGCCCGCCGGGCCCGACCCCTGCGCGCGCAGGGGAACGCATGTCCAGATTGGTCGACGACCGTACGCTGGAACTATGGCGTGAGCTCGATGCTCTTGTTGTTCTTGACCGACTTGGCTGCTATGCCAAGCGCGACATGTCGTTTCGTCCTATCAAGGCCAGCAAAACGGCGCGATACCACGTCAACGCCAACGGTCGCGACTGGGAACTGTTGCTCACTGGCCCAAAGTTTTGGGACAGCCGAGCGGAGAAAGGTGGTGGTGGGGCAATAGACCTCGCGATGCACCTTTTCGCCCTAGACTTCAAACGAGCGCTTCTTATGTTGCGCTCAGCCCTGACGGCGGCCCCTTCCGAACCGGCGAACGGTCCGGCCGTCGATCGCACGCCGCAGGACACTCCCTCCACTCTCGCCGGAACTCAAGATGGCCCGGCTTGAATATATTCACTATGAATTCTTTGGCGCCTCGGTGCGTGCGCCAGGAGAGCTGGATTGGACAAAGCAAGCAAGGCAGCCAATTGAGCGTCTACCGCAAATATTTTGGGAAGACGGACGCGGTTGGCGCGAGGTAAACCTATGGGCTTTGGATAGGGCCGCGTCTGATCAACTCGATGTTGAGACGACCAAGCGAACAATGAAGCACCTCAGCCGATACGCGAACTTCCTTGAAATATCGGGCATTGACTGGCGTCACTTCCCAACCCGCAAGGAAGAACAGGTACTCAGAAAGTTTAGAAGACGCCTTCTCGACGAGATTGACAAGGGATTGCTGGCGAGCAGCACGGCGGCCAACTGCATGAGCGCAGTAATTCAATTCTATCGATACGCGGACGCGCATAATCTTGTCGGCGCCGACAATCCAATGTGGGTTGACCGACTTGCCGTTATTCCGTTCTACGATTCGGCCGGCTTCAAGCGGAGCATCACGCGCCTGACGAGCGATCTCAAAATCCCGAACCGCAAGCGCGTGGGCGCAATTTTGGAAGAGGGTCTTTTGCCGCTTCGTCGGAAGCACATGAACGAACTATTGGCCTATACCGCGGACCACGAAGTGCCTGAACTGCATTTGATGCTCAGCACCGGTTTTTTCACCGGAGCGCGCATAGGCACAATCGTTACACTCACGGTGACGAGCCTTGCAACGGCGCGGGAAGACCCACTCACACCTGGCCTATACCTGCTTCCTGTGGGGCCGGGTACTGGCGTGGATACCAAGTTCTCCGTCTCCGGCGAACTTTGGGTCCCGAAAGCCGTTCTGGCCGACCTAAAGACATATGCATCGTCTACAACGCGCCTTCTGCGAGAAGCCAAAGCGGATCAGCGCGATAAAAATTTGTTGTTCCTCGCGCGAAGTGGTCGGCCGTACACAGTTGAGACGGTGAACCGTCTGGTTTATGAAATGAGGCGACGCGCGGTCATAGCGGGCATGCGCTTCATGCAACGTTTCCGGTTTCACCAGTCACGCGCGACGTTCGGAACTTGGCTGACGGAGCTACTTCTCGAATGCGGAGCAAAAACCGACGCGGTAAGGCTCGTCCGGGACGCAATGCTCCACAAGGATGAGCAAACAACCTTCGGCTACATTAAATTCTTGGAAAACACTCGTGCCAAGGGCGAAGTCGCAGCAGCATTCAATACAGCTTTCACTGGTTTGCGAAATCGAAACTGGGACAGTGCCGATGCATGATGAATCTTCACTACCCGACTTGGGCTTCCCGAATATCGAATTTGGAGAGCAAGAGACTCCGTGGAACCTGAACGTACTGCTTTACAAGGGCGGTTCGGACAGTCGCACTGACGCGGTTCAGCCTCTCATCGCAAGGGGAGGTTTGGGTTGGCCGCAACTTGATCGACTTGATCTCGTAATCAAACTGCACGCCGAAATCAATGCTGGGCTTGAAGGAGGCGGATCGCGTGAAACGGCGAATATGCAATTTCGGAACTTGAGGCTGTTCTTCGGGTTCGCGGACCGTACATGCCGTCCATTGACTCGAGAAACGGTCACGGATACCTATTGTGCTTGGGCCGATTGGCTGGTCCATCGAACTCGCATGAGAAAAAGTTCGACAGTAGCGAGGCCGCGTCACCATGATGATCGCCCTATTTCGATGCGATCGGGCTACGCTTACGGCGCGACGATCGGGACTATGCTGGACCGCGCTCTGGAACGACACACGTCTATCGTCGAAACGACCCGATTGGAGTCGCCGACGTATCGCAAAACTGCCGTTGGCGTTCAGGCAGAGAAGCAAAACTTGCATGACTCCTTCGCCTTCGGTCACTTCCTTCAAGATATCTGCGATGGATTACCCATCCAGACGGTGCTTGATGCCTCTCTCCCTCTCGAACTCCCCCTCAGGAGCGGGAAGACACTGACTTGCGGTGGACATAATAGCTCTCGACGAGCGTCAGGTCAGGAACTGGGAGAACGCTATACGCTTGTCAATCTCCGAATCGAAGCTGAGCTGATGATGTTCATTGCGCAGACCGGCATGAACTTCAGCCAAGCGTTCAATCTCACGCTACGGCACTTTTTCTATGTGAGCCACCTCGATGGATATCAAGTCAAGGACCACAAGGCTCGCCGCGGCGGAATTGTATTGTTTGAGATATTTAGCGACTACAAACCGCACTTTGAGCGCTATCTTGATTGGCGTAGGAGTATGGTGCCGTCCTCTGATCGGCTCTTTCCTTTCATCAAGTTACAAGGAAGCAGACCGGAAGCGAGAGCCGATGTACATCGTCTTCGATCAGCCTGCAAAAAACTGGCGATCCCCTTCGTCTCACCCAGCTCGTTGCGCAATACACGAGTAAATTGGCTGCTGCGCAAGACAGCCAACCCTGATCTGACAGCGGAAATGGCGCAGCATACAAAGCAGACCCTGCTGGGTGTATACGAGCGTCCGAGCTTTCAGCGAGCGATGGTCGAAGCCACCCGGTTTTGGTCCGATTTCGATCCTCACGCGAAGCGAATGCAAGCAGTGGCGCCCGGGGGCTGTACCGGCGCTCCCAAGGAAGCAACGGATATCCCAAAGGACGCACCGAAGCCGAATTGCGTAAGGGCATCAGGCTGCTTGTGGTGCGAAAACCACCGCGATGTGGACTCACTTGACTACGTTTGGGCGTTGGCGAGTTTTAAACACCTCAAGGTGATCGAATTGAGCAAAGGTCGGCTGCCAGAGCGCGATAACGACGTCCCGCCCGCCAAGCATGTCATCGATCGCGTAGACGAAAAATTGCAGTGGTTTGAGCAATCGAACGAAATCCGATGCGAATGGGTAGCTGAGGCAGAGGCACGCATCAGTGAAGGAAACTTCCATCGTCAATTTCGAGACGAGATAGCTGAACTTGAGGGTACAACGTGATGACGACGGTCTCCGAACTTGGGCTGAAACTACCCAATCCCTCGCTTACGCCAGTTGATTCGTGCTATCGACCACCGGACTGGCCGCCGCCATCAGACTGGATCGTCAGTGAAGACGCACATGGCAACCCCGTCTCTCGGTGGGGCGACCCCTATTGGGACTTCTCTGCGTGGGCGGGCACAAGCTTTAAGCTTGATTTCGCCGGCGGACGCCATGGGCGTAGTAGTCCGGCCTTGAGCCCCAAGAACCAGAATCTGATGAGGCTGTTGGCCACCATATTGATCTGGGGCCCAGGGGGCGTAACAAGGTGGAATACGCTCAGAAACCGCTTCGATCTGCTACGCCGAATAGTGGTTTTGTGTGACCGTGCACGCGTGATAGCGAGTGATCTGAGTCGATTCCCGCGAATATTGGAGCAGGTACCGAACTTATATTCTCACGCAGCTGAAAAGAACCGCATCCTGTTAGTCTTGGACCGTCTACTTCGGTCAAAGGATCTGCTTCAATTCACGCTGATAGACGAGGATGGCATCAGTCGTTTGTCTAAAGCCTTTGCTCAAGCTGACGATAACGATGATGAAGAACAAACAGCTTACATCCCACCTCGAATCTGGAATTATCAGGTCACTCGTCTGAGGGAGTGTCTCGACGATTTCATCGCTCACAAGCAGCAAATAGAGGACTGTTTCAACTTCTGTGTAGAAGCCTATGCCAACAATTTCGGCTCTCTCGAAGACTCGTTTCTCACCGGGAAAGAGCGAAGAGGATATCTTCCTTTCAAAGTGCGTCCATACGGCGCCGGAGCACGGACGAGCCGTGAATTTCTAGGGCCGTTTGAGCTAACCGCTCAACGGTTCGGCATCGACGCATTGTTGAGAAGATGGGTTTCACCTCCAACCCGCAAAACCATCAACATTAAGTCGTTCTCCTCCTATTTGACGTTGATTCTCTCGGTGGGCCTCGCGTACATCGCAAACTTCACGCTCCAGCGGAAGGAGGAGGTTGGAGCACTGAGAGCAGATTGCCTGACGTGGGAACAAGATTCAGTGCTGGGCCTTATTCCTATCATTTGCGGCGAAACGACCAAGACTGATCCAGACAGCGACGCACGATGGCCGACGAGCCCCAATGTTAAGTTGGCAGTCGATGCCGCGACGGTTGTCGCAAGGTTGCGTATCCGCTGCGCAGCGGCTAATTCGAGGGTGGGCTGCGGCGATGACGACCAGGCTAACCCCTTTTTATTCCATGGACCCTTCGAACCATGGTCTCCGGTCCGTTGGAAACATTATCTGACTCGACCACGGGTCCAACCGTACGCGAGTTTGACGCAGCTATACCCACACCTTTTTGACTTGGATCAGCTCAAGATCACCGAGGATGATTTGGTCAAAGCCCGCATGTTTACGCCAAATCTCGATAAAGGAGGGAAGTTCAAAGTAGGCAACATTTGGCCGTTGGCGTACCACCAGCTACGCCGAACAGGAGCCGTAAACATGTTTGCCAGCGGCCTTCTGAGTGACAGTTCCATTCAAGTCATCATGAAGCACCTGACACTTCTCCAAACTCGGTACTACGGACAAAACTATAGTCGGGTTAGGATCAGCGAAGAATATGAGGGCCGCACTGTCGCCGCTCGATACGAAGTCATGGCCAAACAAATTGAAACCCTAGTAGAGGAGCGCTACGTCTCTCCTCTAGGCAGTCAGCGCAAGCACGAAATTGTGGTCAGCTTGATGGGCACGCGGGACTTCAACGCGCTAGTTAGCGCTGGTCGTCGGGGCGAGGTTTCATTCCGAGAAACTCGGCTCGGTGGCTGCACAAAAAGGAGCCACTGCGACTATGGCGGCATAGAGTCCGTGGCGCGTTGTTCTGGCGGTGATGGTGACAAGCCGTGTCGGGATGCAATTTATGACCGGAAAAAAGAATCTTCCATTGAGCGTCAGCTCGAAAGCGTCGAACAGCGTCTGGCAGGAACACAGGCGGACAGCCCCCGCAACCGGGCTCTGCACGCTGAGGTTAACGGTCTGAGGAACTATCTTGATGTCATCCGCAAGTGAGACGGCAGAACAACGATTCCGTTCGGCATTCGAGCGCCTGAAGGCAAACCAGCCCCAAGTGCTTCCTCGTGGCACGCAAGTTAGCCAGAACAACGTTGCGAAGGAGGCTGGCACTGATCCAACAGCCCTCAGAAAAGCGCGATACCCGGCACTGATTCGCGAGATACAAGCATGGATCGATATCAACGGCATGGAGAAGGCGGTACAGCGCGAGCGCCAGCATCAACGAAAACATGCCAAAGAGGAAGCGGCAACAACTGCCAAAAGACTCCAGGCTCAACGCGATCATGCACAGGCGGAACTCATCAGCGCGCAGCGGTTGGTGCTCGAACTTCTTGAGGAAAATGCCAGGCTTCGAGCCCGATTGGACGACCTCCTTCCTCCTCCAACTCCGTTTCTCAACACAGGTTAGTTAAAAGCCATTGACATTCCAGCATATAAGGTGCAGCTTATGGACATAGCAGGCCAGCGACGAATTGGTGAGTTGCACGGAGCGCAAGCTAACGCTGACGGTGGGGCCGATCAAGCACTCATTCTGACCGCCATACGGAAGTGCGACGGCGGCATAAGAATAGCGCGACGTGCTCGCCTCGCTGATCTCGTCAAGGCTCAAAATATCGAGGTGGCGTGAGGCCAATCAATGTGCAATCCCGGAGATTCATTTGGTCGTGGCGCTAAGTCCCGGTAAGCGGTCCTGTGGGGCTTAGCGCCGTTGAACGAGTCTCCATTTAGAAAAGCGAAGCTTCGAGAGTCATCAAGTTCTGGATAATTTGCTCTGACATCTGGATTCGATCTTTACCTAGTGCGGTTGCGAGACGCGCTGTCGTTGAAACGACTGAACGCGGGCGAGCCGGCGATCCTTCGACATGAACAAAAGGTCCGTCGGTTTCCGTGATGATCCTGTCTATCGGTAGCCGTTCGACGAGCGCACAGTGTTTGGGTGATTTGAGCATTTCCGAATTCACGGAAAAGAAGCATCCCATGTCGGCGGCCCTGCGTGCTTCAGACGCCGAGCCGGTAAACCAATGAAGAATCACGCGCCCGCGGTCCGGCGGAAGCTTTTTTTCCACATGGTTAAGGACCTTCGTCACTGCACGGACGCTATGGACAGTCAAAACCTTCCCGCCCTGCTCAGCACAGGTTCGCAGAATTCGGTCGAACACTCTTTCTTGCGCGTCAAGACTTCCATAGAAACGAGGGCCCGCGTCAAGTCCTATTTCACCGACGAAACGGCTCTCCGGCAGCAGGCGCTCGAACAGTCCGATCTCTGCTTCGCGTTCTGCGACGAGTTGAGGATGTAGCCCGAGAGCAACGCGAACGTGCGTTGACTTGCGAGCCATTTCAGCATTTCGACTCCAGGCCTTCGGGGTCGTAGTCACAGCAAGCGTTGCAATGCGCTCTTCATCGCATTCCGCGATCAATTGCGCATGGTCGGGGTAGAGATCGAGATGGCAGTGCATGTCGACCCACTGGTTTGTAACAGGTCTCGGAACGGTCACGATGGCTCCGCCTTCACGCCATCGAGCAGCCTTGCCACTTCCTCAAGACCATCCACATATACTTCCCGATATGCATCGAGATCACTGAGGTGATCGCTGAGTGGTCCTGGCCGGTGTATATCCATGCGCGCTCGGGCGGGATGGCTACGCAGTCTCGATATCGCGAGCTGGAACGACCGGATATGGCTGCCTTCGGCTCTATCAGTCCGGATCGTCTGAGCATGCAGATCGGCCAACTGATATGGTGTCCAATCGTCACCACATCCCTCAAGCAGCGCGGCACGCCTGATAAGACATGGTACGCAATAGCCGCAGTGTTTGGGCTGGCGCTGCAATTCGTCCTTCGCGAATCGAGCTTTCCCTGGCGATGAACAGGACATCGTGTTCCTAGCGTGGATTGCAAGGAACGCCGTGTCGGCACATCGTTTAGCCATCGCACCCTTGGTTTGGAACCTGTATTGATTCGACAGGCTCGAACGAAGTCCTATCGTAGCCAACAGTTGATTTACACGCGCCATGTAGAACGGATGTGTCGTACGCGTGCTCAACGCTCCGATGCGGAGAGGGTCTAGTGGAACGTTGAGTGATATCAGACCATTTTCCGGCACATGAATTGTGACATCGCCGCCGATCGCGTCAGCTGCGAGCGCAGCAAGTGCGAAGAACATGAAAGACCTGCCCCGAAGCGTATCCTCGACCGAATCATCGACAGTGTCCTTCGGAAACCCGACATGCGCGCGAACGTGATGAAACGCGGCCTTCGGAAAGCGCTGCTTCAACGCCTCTGCACAAACTCGTTGATGTTGACTCGTGATCCCGTCCCAATAGTGGCTTATCAAGATAGGGGTCGATCCCGCCGCGAACAGATCGATTGCCCCTATAAAGCTGTCTAATCCTCCGGAGAACAGGCAGACACAATCGGGATTTGCGATTCGAAGATTTCTCGTCGCAGGCACCAGTTGCGCCTTTTCATTGGGGCGGGAGCGAAACTGTAGCTTCCACTTGTCTCCGGTAAGAAACTCCAAAGTTGTGCGCAATAGCGGTACAACTTCGTTCCATGTTTGCGGCTCGGACACTGGCACGCAGACTTCGATCTCGCGCGTCCATGCGTCTTGCGACGCAAGCTCGCGCGAGATTCGCGTATCAGCCGCTGTCACAGTTGCAGCAAGAAGAGCGAGGTCAATCGCACGTTCACTCGGTGCGAGTCCTAATTCGTTAAGCTGATCGAGAGCTTGGCCAAGCCCAAAGTCAAGACGATCGTAACCGTCGATGAAGTTGACCTCGGTGATCACACTACCCGGAATTGCCGGTGTAACGGACTCTCTGTCGGCCGTCCCAAGGCGACTAACCACGGTATGTGCCGTCATGTTGCGTCCTCTGCTGCCTCGGCAATAAGCGAAAACGCCACCTCGTATATTTCGCCGATGCGTTGATCTATGTCTGAATTGTTGAGAGTCGTCAGTCCGCTCAAAAGGCCCGCCAGGTGTACGCGGCAGCACCCCTCGATAAAATCATGCAGTTGCACCTGCGCGCTCTCCACCGCTTCGATGTCGGGAGACATCGAGATCCCGCGTGCTCCGATGTCAGCAATGACCCTGCCTTCAATCGACAACACCACAAAATCGAGAAAGAACTCCTGGAGTTGATCGCCCGAGAGTTGATCGAATTCCCCCCCCATCAATCTGATCCAGGTTACCAATGGCCTCAAGCATCGCCTGGCGAGATATCGCTTCGTCGATGGCCCCCCCCTGGCGGGCACAGAAACTCCAGCATAGCCAGAAATACTTCCGCGGCCGGCCGATCGACCATGCCCGCAAGGTCAAGGCGTCGTAACGTTTCTCCGGGGCCAACTTGCTGGAAATCCCTGACGACGCCTAGCAGACGGGCGCCGACGCCTCTGGAGGAGCCCATTCTTCCTGCAGCCCGACGTGCGCCACCTCCATTACCTGCGCCGCCACCGCTGGCACTTCTTCCGCCACCACTTACGTAGCCGGACAGGGCGGAGCCCAAGGCACTATTGCTGTGAGTCTTGAAGAATCGTGTAAATGCCGTTCTCGCGCTGGCGAATCCGCCGCCTTCACCAGATGCTATGTCAGGGGTCCCCTCGCTCGAATCGTAATTATCACCGCCCTCGCCGATGCCTTCTCCGGTCTCCCCGGCCTCTGACGACGCCAGCCATGACGGGATCAGGCCATTTGGTGGTCCCCCATACCCCTTTGATGTCCCCATATTTCCTCAGTTTCTCTTCCCGATCGAACCCATAAGCTTTATTGCATTTTTCAGTTTTGCGTTTCCGGTCTGCTCTGACCATTCGAAGAGTAACGCCGCCGCCTCTTCAGCAACACCAGGAGCCTTGATGTTCGCGATCATGCCGACTGGCCAAACGCCCGTCTTGCTGATATCCAGTGTTTTTGCAAACTCAAGCAGGCGGCGACCTAACTCAGATGACTGTTCGGACAAAACGATCAAGCCTTGAACGCCCGGCGGCTCTGACCGCATGTCTTTCGCCTGCATCACGTAGTCAGTGACGGCAGTGAAGACCTCGTCAGCCTCTTGCGGCGACAGTCTCGCGACTTCTTGAACGGCACCGCGTGCCACGAGCTTCCCGGCCGTCAGTCGCTCGACCACCGCCTCAAGATGGGCCGAAGCTGTGAATCCACCAAGCGAACCGCGCTTATCTCGGGTTACAAACACGTAGGGCCGGAGGTCGACATCCGTCAGTGGCGGGTCGATGGTTGCCCACCCCTTGATCCATTCATTCTTAAGCCATTCCGCGACCTCTTGAGATATCGCCTCTGCAAGTTCTTCTTTTCCTGATGTCCTCGAAGAGGGCTCCTCTTGAGCGCTATCGACGTAGTCGACCTCCAAACTTGCGCCGGCCTCGCGTTTTAGCATGCGTTCGAACTGAGCCAATGCCGCCGGCGTTCCATTCTCGGCCGTAGCGAGCTGCGAGATCTGTTTGTAGAAGTCCGGGTAGAACCGCTCGGCGAGCATGATCTTACCGAGAACGGGAAGGTTGATGTCATCTCCAAACCCGCGTTCTTCGGCAATGGCCCGGCGAAGCATCATGGTATTCAGGAAGCGCTTGATCTGACGCGGGTTCCCATGTGTCCCTTCGGTCAACAACTTGGTCAGAACCGAACTTATTACCTGTGCCTCACGGATTTCCTCGGGAATCGTGTTGGTGTCCAACGCTTGCCGCACAGTCTTCGCGTCCAGACCACGGCTTTTCCACGGGCGGGTCATATCTGCTCGCGCGGCATCTAGTAGTTTCTGAAATCGGGCGTCCCCCTCTGGCAATGCCAGTTCTGCGAGCAACAGCGTAATATAGACTCTCGTTTCGGCTAGGCCTAACGCTGGTACGCGAAAGGGCACCTGAATAAGCTTTTCCAGATAGTTCCGCGCATAACCTACCGGCCCCGAGCTAGGTGGCAGATCCGGAAAATGCTCCTTGACCGCATACTCGATCATGAGCTCGTCCGCGCCAATGACAAATGCAGTGCGAGGTACCATCAAGAACAGCCTTATCGCCTCAAGTGTCGCGATCGCGGTCTGTGGTAGGCAGCGGTCAAGATCATCAACAATTACAACCAGTCGATCAAGTTCCGCCGCATCGATAAGCTCTTCGAATTCCGACCGGAACGCGTAAATGTGTTCTGGGAGACGCTCGGCGTCTTCAGTAGCCGATTTGAGGTAGTCCCGCGCGTGCCCGGCAACGGACTTAAGGTCCTCGACCGATACCTCGTCCTGCGGCCGCCTCACGAACGCGGTCACCATATTCGCAACGTCGCGCAACTGGTCGAGCGAGGGAACACCCGTAATTGCAGTTAGCGCAAGGCCGGTCGATTTCCGCGCAACCTTTAGCCAATCAACTCGCTTGAGCAGCTTCTTCGCTGCTTCGACAACCTTCGCCGACGTTGGGCGCGCGCGTCGCAACTCGGCAATCAATGTTTCGATCACAACGGTCTTGGCGTCCTCAAAGCCCTCGAACGTCCAGCCATTGAACCAGAGGCACAGAATGCGCTCTTCTCCGTCAAACGCCGCTTCAGTCATCTTGAGTACGCTCGACTTGCCGGCGCCCCAATCTCCATGAACTCCGATAGTTACTGGAGCGCTAGGCGTTTCCCGTACGAATCGGACTACAGTCCGTGCAATGCTCTCGTAGTAGAGAAGATCGGTCGAAGTCTCTTGGTCGTTTAGGAACATGGTGGCGGATAGGTAGGCTCTGGCCATCAAGTATAAGCCGGGTGATACCGCTAAGCTCACAATCGCGGCCCACCTGCGAAACGATGCGTGACGACCTACCCGACGACGTCGAAACGCTGAACGCCATGCTCCTTAGCAGGCGCGAGAGCCCATGGCCGCTTCGACAGAGCGAACTTCATCTACATTGCCCGGGATGACGAATACCTGTGTCCGGCTGGACAACGTGCGATTCATCGCTTCACCCGTGAGGAGCATGGCATGCAACTGCATCGCTACTGGAGCAGTGCCTGTCCTCGTTGCGCGATTAAATCACAATGCACCCCAAGCGCTTATCGCCGAATCACACGATGGGAACATGAGTCTGTACTGGAAGCCGCACAGCGGAGACTGGACCGGATGCCGGAGGCGATGATGGTGCGAAGACGCACCGTTGAACACGTCTTCGGAACGTTCAAGCACTGGATCGGCTACACACTTCTCGCTTTCGTCATGCCGCCAAGTCTCAACGCAAGTACCTAACACGTCGCGGCCGGTAAAAGGCTGGTTGGTTTCCCGGCGAACCTAGCATGCTGATGATGATCGAAAGCAATTACCAGACTGCTGAGCTGGGCGCCAACCACGGTTGCACTTTGAGAGTGGCCGTTGAGTTTGCGACGATCCGAGTTCCGGCGACGGGGTCGCTCGCCGTCCTCCCAACGGGAACCGAAACGCCGTTCGGATTTCCGCGGGCCCGACGACCGCCAAACTGAAAAAGCCGAGGACCTAGGCAGGCTTGGCCGAAATGTGCAGCCGGTCCGGCAGTTTTACGGAGGACCCACTGCCGAGTGGATGCTTCCGGGGCGCTGAATTCAAGCGACAGCTTACGAGCGATGAGATAGAGGAGCAGGCTGACGCAGCCCGACCCACAAGGGACGGTCAGCGTTCCGCATAACGGACATCCAAACTGAGTGAACTTGCTCCGCGCGATGACAGACCGGGCAGCAACCAGGCGCCGGAAAACATATCGCCAAGCAACGCCTGTCTTCATTGCCGCACGGGCCCGATATGCTGTGACCTTAGCTAGAGAATGAAAGGGACTTCCCCGTCCCGAGGCTGCGGCGGAAGCCGCGAGTCGGCATCAATGTGCCAAGATGAAGTTGCGAACGTTCATCGACACCAG
>NZ_JACFYJ010000086.1:0-35846 GCF_037126505.1 Paraburkholderia bengalensis | reverse complement strand
GTGCCGGTGGCGTCGGCGCCCGCGGGTACGGCCACGGGTGCCAGCACGGTCACAGGCGCAGCGACGCCGGCAGCGGGTGGCGGCGCATCGAGCCTCACGAGCGAAAGCGCGTCGGCACCGTCGGCGGCATCCAGCGCGCCCGCGAGCGCTACGACGGGCACGGCTGTCACGCAGCGCCAGACCGCGCCACAATATGGCATTGGCTGGACCGTAAAGGGCACGTACAACCGCTCGCCGGTGTCCGGCAGCGGCAAGTTCGGCGGCGTGCTCGCGTTGCAGGACAGGTCGCGGCCATTCCCTGTACAGGCCGACGTGAAGGCGGGCGATTTGCGCATCGCGATGGTCGGCACGGTCACCGATCCTGCGCATCTCGCGGCCGTCGATCTGCGCCTGTGGCTGCAAGGCACGAGCCTCGATCATCTGTATGACCTCACGGGCATCACGCTGCCGGAAACGCCGCCGTACGCGACGGAAGGTCACCTGATCGGCAATTTCAAGCAGGGCGGCAGCGTATTCCGGTATGAAAATTTTACAGGGCGCGTCGGCGGCAGCGATCTGAACGGCACGCTCGTCTACACGCAACGCGAGCCGCGTCCGCTGCTGCAAGGCACGCTCGTGTCGAATCTGCTGCAGTTCAAGGACCTTGCGCCGGTCATCGGCGCCGACAGCAACGCAAGCAAGGCGCGGCGCGGTGAGAAGAAACGCCAGCCGTCGAGCAAGGCGCTGCCGACGGAAGAGTTCAAGACGGACCGCTGGAAGGCGATCGATGCCGACGTCAAGTTCACGGGCCGCCGCATCGTTAAGGACCCGGCGCTGCCTATCACCGACCTGTACACGCATCTCGTGATGACGGATGGCATGCTGTCGCTGGAGCCGTTGAAGTTCGGCGTGGCGGGCGGCTCGCTTGCGTCGAACATTCATCTGGACGGCAGCGCGACGCCGCTGAAGGGGCGCTTCTCGACGCAGGCGCGCCACCTGAAGCTCAAGCAGCTACTGCCGACCGCAAAGGCGATGCAGAACGCGCTCGGCGAAATCAACGGCGACGCGGCGCTGTCTGCGACGGGCAACTCGCCTGCGGCGCTGGCGGGCACGTCGAACGGCGAGGTCAAACTGCTGATCACCGACGGCGCCATCAGCCGGCTGCTGATGGAGGCAGCCGGACTCAATGTGGCGAATGTCGTCTACGAGAAGCTGTTTGGCAATCGCGACGTGCAGATTAATTGCGCGGCCGCCGATTTCGTCGTGACGGACGGTGTGCTCGATTCGCGCGTCTTCGCGCTCGATACGCAGGACGCCGTGATCAATGTCGACGGCAAGGTGAACATGAAGGACGAGTCGATGGATCTGGGCGTGCATCCGCACACGAAGGGCTTTCGCATCTTTTCGCTGCGCTCGCCGCTTTATGTGAAGGGCACCTTCAAGGACCCGCACGTCGGCGTCAATGCGGCGGCGCTCGCCGTGCGCGGCGGCGCGATGGTCGGTCTCGGGCTGATCAATCCGTTTGCCGCGCTGATTCCGCTGATCGCGCCGAGCAACAACAAGCCGCTGCCGTGTCACCAACTGATGACGGCCATGGAGGCGCAGGGGCCGATCGCGCCGCCGCCGGGGCAAAAACAGAAGACGAAGGGGGGCACACTGCCGGCGGGGACGCCGGGGGCGGCGGACGCCTCGGCCGCATCGGCGGCTGGATCGGCCACGCCGCCGCAGAAGAAGCCGGCTGCGCCGGCGGGCAATGGCGCGGCGCTGCCCGGACCGGCGAACGCGGCCGATTTCAAGGGGAGCTGACGGGGGTTGTCGGGGGAGTTGGGGGTGCTCGACACGGCAGCCGAGCGCGGATCGTTGAGCGCGAAACGATTTATCGGACTCATCGCGCACTCATTGATTCGTCACTCGAAACACTGCCCGCAGAAAACAGCACGGCCGCGATATTCGCGGCCGTGCTGTTTATGCTGCTGTGAAATCCCGGATGGCGCGCACGGATGGCAGATGACGCTTAACGCGTGCAATCCGTGCGAAATCGGATCTATCGCAACGAACGCGGCGTCGCGTCGCCGGCCGCGTCCTGACGACGCACGCCGCGTCGCGTGCCTGCCGCTGCGCGCGTCGCGCCGAACTCGGGCAGGATGCGCGCCCGCGCACGGCTCGCGAACACCAGAAAACCGAAGCCGTCGGCTTCATACCAGTAGCCGCCGTTCTCCAGCCCGTCGAGCGGTTGCTCAAGTGCATTCGCGATGGATTCAATGCAGCGCCGTCGCAATTCGGCGACGGCGGGATAGGGCGGCTGCGCGCCGCGCACGCTGCACAGCAGGACATCGAGTCCGGGCAGCACGTGCGCGTACAGAACGGGCTCGTCCTGCGCGCGTGCACGCGCGATCTTGGTGTCGAGTTGACCGAAGGGCTTGAAGTGCCGCAGCACAGCGAGGAACGACTCGTCGCCGTCCACCTTCGCGCGCCTGCGCTTTTTCGGGAAGGACATAAAAACTCGCCTGAAAAAGAATTGCAAGAAACGCAGCGTCCTCATGCGACCACTCCCGGCTTCGCGCGCCGCACGTCGATCTTTTATAGCATACGAAAATGCCGGATACACGGTGATTCGTCTGTCTCACTCCATCGTCCGTGCGAATCAGGCCGAATCGCGTCGCCGTGCGCTTTCGCATCCCCTGTGCATCTGGGTTCAATAATAGACTCACCCGCGCTGTGCGTGTTTCCGGACCCTTAAAAAAAGACATTTTTATGTGCGCCACCCCCTTGAGCGCGCGCATTGAAATATCCGCTGTGCCCGCCGATAATGGCCGCGTCCCAGTTGCGGCGCGGCTCAGAAGCGTGGCGTCACGCTGTCACGGGCTCACGCGCGCAGCGCATGAGTGAAAATATCGATGGCATTTGCCGCGCAGCAACGCTACGCGCGCCTCGCGCGAAGACGATGTATGCGCGCCGCTCATGATTCGCGCCCGGGTCCGCGTGGCAATGGGAATGCACGCGCAGTTTCCAACGTACGCTCGCCGCCTCAACCGATCGTGCCGAACCACGCCAGGCGCCGATGAAACTGTTCACCAAGGGTCTATTGCTGATCGCATTGCCGAGCGCCATCGAACTGGCGCTGCTTGGCGTCGTGTTCGACATGCAGGCGCAAACCGCGCGCGCCGTCGAACGCTCGTCGGACAGCAAGCAGATTCTCTATCAGGCGGCCGCGCTGGAAAATCCGATGCTGCGGCAAGTCGCGCGTGTGCGCGCGGGCATCGCGACGGGCGACCCGTCGTTCATGGACCGTCATGCGGCGTGGATCGACATCAGCGACCGGCTCGCGCGGCTGGAGCAGGCCGTCGCCGATACCCCCAGCCAGGTGGCGCGCGTCGTCCGCATGCGCGAGGCCGCCGACAGCTATCGGCAGCAGGCGCTGTCCGTCGCGCAGTCGCTGCGTACGGGCGCGACGATGAAGCCGTTCGTCACGCTCGAAGGCGGCGAGCTGCCCGCGCGGGTCGTGAGCTTTCGCCAGCAACTGGGCGATTTCATCGGCGAGGCATCGCGGCTCGAAGCCGAGCGCAACGCCACGCTCGCGCGAACGCGGCGACTGCAGCAATACACGCTTGCGGGCGCCGTGATCGGCTCGATGCTGCTGTGGGCGGGGACGGCATTCGCGTTCGCGCGCGGCATCGGCCGGCGCCTGGACGTGCTCGCGGAAAACGCGCAGCGCCTCGCGAGCGGTCGGCCGCTGCCGAGGCCGCTTGCCGGCGACGACGAGATCGCCGCGCTCGATGCGGCGCTGCATCGCACGAGCGCGCTGCTGCGCGTGGCGGACCAGAATCAGGCGGCGCTGAAAGCGTCGCTGCAAACGCGTGCGCAGGAACTGGCGCGCGTCAACGAAACGCTGCGTCAGGCGACGCAGGACAACGAGATGTTCATCTACAGCGTGTCGCACGATCTGCGCTCGCCGCTCGTGAACATGCAGGGCTTTTCGAAGGAGCTGCAGGTTTCGTGTGACGAACTGCGCGCGACCGTCGTCGAAGCCGGCTTGCCCGACGTCGAGCATAAGCGGCTCACGCAGATGCTCGACGGCGACGTGCAGGAGTCGCTGCGCTTCGTGCGTTCGTCCGTGACGCGCGCCGCGGGCATCATCGACGCGCTGCTGCGCATCTCGCGCGCCGGGCGGCTCGACTATCAATGGCAGCGCGTGAGCGTGGGCCGCGCGGTCGCGCGGGCCGTCGACGCACTGCAAAAACGCATCGACGAGCGCGCCGCCGTCGTCGTCGTGCGCGAGCTGCCGACGGCGTGGGGCGATCCGTCCGCGATCGAGCAGGTGTTTAGTCAGTTGCTCGCGAACGCCGTCAATTTTCTCGATCCGTCGCGCCCCGGGCGCATCGAAGTCGGCGCGCTCGATGGCGCGCCTGATGCAGGGGCATCAGCGGTGGCCGCGCGCACGCGCACCTACTTCGTGCGCGACAACGGCCTGGGCATTCCCGCGGCGTATATGTCGAAAGTGTTTCGCGCGTTCCAGCGGCTGCATGGCGAAGTCGCGCAGGGCGACGGGATCGGCCTCGCACTCGTGCGGCGCACCGTCGAGCGGCATGGCGGACGCGTATGGGTCGAATCGGCGGAAGGCGCCGGCTCGACATTCTTCGTCACGCTGCCGGATCAGCCGCTGCGTCACTGACGCGCAGCGTGCGAGTCGCCGTAAGCGAAGCCCGCAACTGGTCGTAAGCGAAGCCACGCATAATATCGGACAGTGAGTCGTACCATGGGATGCAGTCGCGCCTAGTCGCGCGATGCCCGATGCAGGATAGCGCGAATGCAGCGCACAGGCGCCGGAGGAAACATGTCACACGGGGAAGCGGTCGGCAATTCGGTCGGCATCGTGCTGATCGAGGATGATGACGGGCACGCGACGCTTGTCGAGCGCAATCTGCGCCGCGCGGGCATTTCCAACGGTTTCGTGCGCTTCGCCGACGGTCAGGAGGCGCTCGATTATTTTTTCGGCGAGCCACGGCCGGGGCAGGGCGCACAAGGCCGTCCATCGCGGGACCATCTCTCGAACTACGTCGTGCTGCTGGACCTGAAGATGCCGCGCGTCGACGGCTTCGAAGTGCTGCGGCGCCTGAAGGCGTCGCCGTCGACGGCATCGATGCCCGTCATCGTGCTCACCACCACCGACGATCCGCGCGAGATCGAGCGCTGCTACGAACTCGGCTGCAACGTCTACATCACGAAGCCGGTCGAATACGATGCGTTCATCGAGGCGGTGCGGCGGCTCGGCTTTTTCCTGCAGGTCGTCAAGCTGCCGCCGGGACAGCGCTATGCACCGGCATAATGGTCGACTCTCGCTCCGTCGGGATGCGGCCTTGCTGTCACACACGTTCGCTATCGTCCGAAGTCCCATTGAACTGAACCATCCTGCATGACAGAAGACGTCACCACGCCACTCGCCGCGCATGTGCTCGTCGTCGATGACGACGAAGGCATCTTGCGCCTCGCGCGCAAGTCGCTGGAGCGCGCGGGCTGCCGCGTCGAATCGAGCAGCAGCGTCGAGGCCGCGCGGCGCGCCATCGCCGCGGGCGCGCCCGATCTGATCGTGCTCGACTATCAGCTGAACGGCGCGGAGACAGGGCTCGACTTTTTCCGCCGGCTGCGCAGCGAGGGCGTGCGCATTCCCGCCATTCTCGTCACCGGCTTCACGGACGAATCGCGCGTGATCGAGGCGCTGCGCTCGGGTGTCTCCGATGTCGTGCCGAAAGCGGGCGACTACCTCGACTATCTGCCCGAAGCCGTCGAACGGGTGCTCGCGCAGATGCGGCTGCAGCGGGCGTCGGCGGAGGCGCTGCTATTGCGCGAGCGCGAGGCGCAATACCGCACGCTGTCGGAAGCGCTGCCGCATCTGGTGCTGACCTGCAACGCCAACGGCGACTGCGATTTCCTGTCGAAGCAGTGGGTCGAATACACCGGGCTCGACGGCGCGAATGCGCTGGGTCTCGCATGGCTCGACGCCGTTCATCCCGACGACCGCGAAGCGGTGCGCCGCAGTTGGCTCAAGGCGGTGCGCGGCGACACCAGCGACTATCGCAACGAATTCCGCATTCGCCGCCGCGACGGCGCGTACCGTTGGTTCGACGCACGCATCGCCGCGATGCGCGACGCGAGCGGCGCCGTCAGCAAGTGGTTCGGCAGTTGCACGGACATCCATTCGCAACGAGAAGCAAGCGACGAGCGCGAGCGCCTGCTGGCGTCGGCGCAGGCCGCGCGACAGGCGGCCGAAGAGGCGAACCGCGCAAAGGACCGTTTTCTCGCCATGCTGTCGCACGAACTGCGCACGCCGCTCACGCCCGTGCTGGCGGGGGCACGCATGCTCGAAATGATGCCGGACCTGCCCGATGCCGTGCGCGCGGGCGTGGTGATGATTCGCCGCAATGTCGAGCTGGAAGCGCGCCTCATCGACGACCTGCTCGACCTGACGCGGGTGGCGAACGGCAAGTTGCGTCTGTCGCTGGAAACGGTGGATGTGCACGACGTGATCGACAGTGTGCTCGAACTGTTCCGCAGCGAGATCCAGACCAAGCAGCAAGACGTGCATGTCAGCAAGGACGCGCATCATCATTTCGTGATCGCCGATCGCGCGCGGCTGCAGCAGATGCTGTGGAACCTGATCCGCAACGCCGCGAAGTTCACGCCGGACGGCGGCCATATCTACGTGCGCACGCGCGACGAAAGAATGCACGTGCAGATTTCGATCGAGGACACGGGCGTCGGCATCGAGCCCGACCAGATCGGCAAGCTGTTCAACGCGTTCGAGCAGGGCAGCCAGAACATGTCGCGGCAATTCGGCGGACTTGGGTTGGGCCTTGCGATCACGAAGGCGCTCACCGATGCGCACGGCGGCACTGTCACCGCGCAAAGTCCCGGTGCGCACTGCGGCGCGACGTTCACGATCACGCTCCCCACGGCCGAGGAACCCGCCGCGGCGCCGACCGCGCCCGAAGCGGCAAGCGTGCAGTCCGCGGGGGGGGCTGGCGATCCTCCTGATCGAGGACCATGTGGATACGGCCGAAGTCATGGCGCAACTGATGCGCACGCTCGGCCACGACGTGACCGTGGTCGGACGTGTGGCGGATGCGCTGGCGGCAACGCAGGGCGCGTCATTCGATCTGGTCGTCAGCGACGTCGGCCTGCCGGACGGCACGGGCCTCGATTTCATCAAGGCGTTCCGCGAGCGCGACGACGCGCCTGCCGTCGCGTTGACGGGGTTCGGCAGTGACGAGGATATCCGGCGGTGTCTCGAGGCGGGCTTCACGTCCCATCTGACGAAGCCCGTCAATTTCACGCAGCTCGAACAGGCCATAGAAGGCGCGGCGGCCGCGAAAGCGCAAAAAAACGCAAGCGAAAGGCGCACAGGCTAGGCGCGCGCCATTCAGCCGATGGGCCGAAGCGACAGGGCCTGTCGCGCTACACACGCGACAGGCCCCGGCCATTTGCGGATGGCGCCGCACGAGGCGGCGCGTGGAAATCAGATGCGCGGCGAGTTCTTCAGCGAATCGCGAATCTCGCGCAGCAGCAGCACGTCTTCGGGCGTGGGCGGCGGCGCTTCGGGCGCGGCGGGTGCCGGGCTGCGCAGCTTGTTGATGAACTTCACCATCATGAAGATGATGAACGCGAGAATCACGAAGTTGATCGCTACCGTAATGAACGCGCCGTAGCCGAACACCGCGACGCCGGCCGTTTGCAAGTCCTTGTAAGAATCGGGGTTGCCCTTGAAGTTTGCGGGGATATGTCCGAGCAGGATGAACTTGTTGGAGAAATCGAGGCCGCCCGTCGCGACGCCGACGACAGGCATGATCAGATCCTTCACGACGGAGTTCACGATCGTCGAAAACGCTCCGCCGATGATCACGCCGACCGCGAGATCCATCACGTTGCCTTTGAGGGCAAATTCCTTGAATTCCTTGACCATGCTCATCGGGCTGTTCTCCTTGAAGTCGATGGCGACATGATAGCCAACGATCGGCGCAGCGGGAAATGATTTGGCGCCTGATCGCGCGCTTTGTCCAGACGCGGGACTAAACGGCCGCCACGTCGCGAAAGTGACGCGGAACTGACCGCACTTGCAAACGGCGCACCTGCGATGGACCGTGAATGGGCTTGGCGGTGAGCTTCGACCGTCCGCGGCTATGGTCGTCACTAGCGATGCCGCGATGGCACCGTAAAATCGACCGCGCCGGCTCAGACCTCCGCGGCCCGCGCCTGTTCGATATGCGCGGAGAACGTAGTGGGACCGGTATTCGTCCCGCATAGCAGCACGCCGACGCGCTTGCCTTGCAGTTGCTCGCGCAACGGACCGAGCAGGGCGGCTGTCGCGGCGGCGCAGGCGGGTTCGACGGCCAGCTTCAGTTGCGTGAACAGCGTGAGCATCGCGGCGCGCAGCGCGTCGTCGTGACGGTGACGAGCCGGTCGATATGACGGCGGCACAGTTCGTAGCTGTACTGCTCCGTGTGCGGCGCCATCAACGAGTCGGCGATCGAATGCATGTGGGTCATCTTGACCGTGTGATTCGCGGCGAAGCTGCGGCTCATCACGTCGGCGCCTTCGGGCTCGACGCCGTACACATGCACGCGCGGATTGGCGAGGCGCAGCGCCGTCGACACGCCCGCCGCAAGCCCACCGCCGCCGACGGGCACGATCACGGCATCGAGGTCGGGCGTCTGCGTGGCCCACTCGTAGCCCAGCGTGGCCGTGCCGAGCACCGTCCGGTAGCTGTTGTACGGGTGCACGAAATAGCGGCCTTCTTCGGCCTCGATTCGCCGCACGATGTCGAATGCTTCCGTCACGTCGGCCGCCATCACCACTTCCGCACGGTATTGACGGCACAGCGCGATGCGTGCGGGATTGGCCGCGTGCATCACGACGACCTTCGCGCTCACGCCCAGGCGCATGGCCGCGTACGCGACGGCGACGGCGTGATTCCCGCCCGACACGCAGGTGACGCCCGCGCTGCGCTGCCCTTCGTCGAGCGCGAGCAGATTCGTGAACGCGCCGCGCGTCTTGAAGCTGCCGCCCGCCTGCAGCAGCTCGAACTTGAAGTTGACGAGCGTGCCTTCGAGCGTCGGAAAATCGAGCCGGTCGAACACGGGCGTGCGCGCCACCCAGGGCGTCAGCGCGAAGTGTTGCGAGGCGATGTCGTCGAGCGTCGGAATCGGCTCGCCGTCGATCGTGTGGTCGGTATGCTGCGGCGTGGCGGTGGACATGGCGTGCGTACTCGTGTGTGGGTGCGGTCCGCGTTCGATGTCTTGTCGTTCGGTCTTGTTATGTCGTGCTTCGATCAGTGCGCCTGCGCATCGACCGACATGCTGTGAATGAACTTGCCGAGAAACTGTTCGCACTGCGCGAGCTGAGGGAGCGTGACGAACTCGTTCGCCTTGTGCGCCTGCACGATGTCGCCGGGTCCGCACACGATGCTCGGAATGCCTGCCAGCGAGAACAGGCCCGCTTCCGTGCCGTACGCGACCTTGCGCTTGTCCTGGTCGGCGGTGAGGGCGCGCACGAGCTGCGTAATGGCCGCCTGTTCGGTTGCATCGAGTCCCGGCGCCGCGGCGATCTTCGCGAATTGGATCGCGGCCGCTTCGTGCTCGCGCTTCATCTTCGGCAACAGCGTTTCGCGCGCATATTGCTCGATGCGCGCGAAGATCGGCTCGGGATCGAGCGTCGGCAGATTACGGAACTCGAACTCGAAGCTGCATTCGGCGGGCACCGTGTTGATCGCGTTGCCGCCTTTGATTGTGCTGGTTTGCGCCGTTGTGAACGGCACGTCGTAGAGTTCGTCGAACGGGCCTTGCTCGCGAAACTGGTCGGCCATGTCGCGGATGAAGCAGATCAGGCGCGCCGCGTATTCGATTGCGTTCAAACCTTTCGGCGTCAGTGACGAATGCGCCGCGAAGCCGCGCACGCAGCACTGATACGCGTTGATGCCCTTGTGCGCGATGATCGGGCGCATGCTGGTCGGCTCGCCGACGATGCAGCCATCCGGCTTGACGCCGCGCTTCATCAGTTCGGCGATCATCAGCGGTGCGCCGACGCAGCCCACTTCTTCGTCAAACGACAGCGCGAGGTGGATCGGCTTCGCGAGCTTCGTGCTTTGCATTTGCGGCACGAGCGTCAGCGCCGCGCCGATGAACCCCTTCATGTCGCAGGTGCCGCGACCATACAGTTTGTCGCCGCGCACTTCGGGCTTGAACGGGTCGCTGTCCCAGTTCTGGCCGTCGACGGGCACGACATCCGTGTGGCCCGACAGCACGATTCCGCCATTGGTTTCGCCGTCATGCGCCGGAATGGTCGCGAACAGGTTGGCCCATTTGCCGCTGTCGTCGTGCGTGAGCGTCGCTTCGATGCCGCGCTCGCGCAACGCATCGCGCACCGTTTCGATCAGTCCGAGGTTCGGATTGCGGCTGACCGTATCCATCGACACGAGGCGCGTGACCCAGGGAAGCGAAGCAGGGGAAGAAGCGTTGGCGGCTGCAGCGGAAGAGGCGGGCGTTGATGCGGACAGCGCTTGTTCAGCGACCTGTGACATGACTTGGGCTCCAGCTTGTGTGTCTTTCGATCATACCCAAAAAACGCTTAATTGGGCGAAACGTGTCGGGGGTCAGGCTTGCGCGGCGGGGCTTGGCGCGATGCAGCAATCGTTTTGCGCACATCCAAAACGCGTGTTTGACGGCGTTTTGGCCCGCGCGTTTCAGCTGCCGAGCAGCACGTGCAACGCGCGTTCATAGACGCGATAAACGGGCGCAATCGAAGCGAGTTCGACGCGTTCGTTGGCGGCGTGAATGCCTTCATAGCGCACGCCGAAGCCGCACAGCGCGGGAACGCCCAACGAGGCCAGATAGTTGCCGATGCTCGACGGCCCCGCAACGTCGCGCGGCAGGTCGGTGCCAAGTTCGTCGAACGCGCGCGGATGGACGCGGCGCGCTAGCGGGTGCGAATCCGCGACGCGATACGCGGGCCAACCCGCGATCCATTCGATCGACGTCGCCAGCGCGGCATCGTAATGCGCGTCGTGCTCGCGAACGGCGGCTTCGATCGCGCCCCGCGCGGCTTGCGCATCGAAGCCCGGCGTGAGCCGGCAATCGATGCTCAGCTCGCAACGGTCCGGCACGCGGGTGAAGGTGCCGTCGCCGGCACGAAGGCCCGTGAGGGTGAGTTGCGCGGCGCGGCCGAACGCACGCTCGAACGGCAGTGCGGCTTTGCTCAGCGCCGTGGCGAGCTGCGCGCCGCGTATCGCTGCGTTCAGTCCGAGCGTGCTGCTCGCACCCGAGTGCGCGGCTATCCCGCGCACGACGATCCGCGCGCGCAGAAAGCCGCGCGCGCCAACCACAATGCGGTCGATGCCCGGATAGCCGATCAACACGCCATCCGGCCGGGGCGCGTCGGGTGCATCGAAAAACGCGCGCGCACCGCCGAATCCGCCCGTGTGTTCATCGAGATCGAACAGCACGCCGAGCGTGCCTTTCATGTCGCCTGTGCGCTGCGCGAATGCAGCGGCGAGGTGCGCAAAGATCGCGACGGCCGCTTTACTGTCGGCGCTGCCGCGTCCATACAGCCAGCCGTTTTCGACATGTGCGCTCAACGGCGCGCGCGTCCACGTCGCTTCGTCGCCGAAGCTCGCGGTGTCGAGCGTGGCGTTCAGCAGGTAGTGCGGACCGCTCGCCGCGCCGCGTATCTGGACATACAGGCCGAGCGGTTCGCCGTTGCCCGATGCGAGCCTGCGTGCGGGAACGCCGTTCGCGGCGAGCCACGCTTCGACGCGTTCGAGCACGGGTGCGCATGCATCGATGCCGCCGCGACTGGGCGTGCGCACGAGCGCCGTCAACAGATCGACGATCGATGCCGTATCGACAGCGCCCGTCATGCTGCGCGCTTTACGACGCGACGCGCTGACCCGCTGCGCCCTTGGCCGGCGTGCCGAGCGCGCGCAGCGTTTCCTTCACGGTCGCCACGCGCACCGCGAAGTCCGGGCTGCGGGTTTCGATGCGCAGTTTGTCCTGGCCCGCGAGCCTGATGTGCTTGTGCTTCTGTACCATTTCGATGATCCGCATCGCGTCGATGGGCGGATTCGGAACGAACTGCAGCCCGATCACCGCTTCGCCCGCGTCGATCTTCGAAATGCCGAGCGGCTTGGCAGCAAGACGCAAACGATGCGTTTCGACCAGCGCGTGCGCCTGCGGCGGCATCTTGCCGAAGCGGTCGATCAGTTCTTCCTGGATTGCGTCGATCGAATCGTTGTGCTCGCAGTTAGCGAGCCGCTTGTACAGCGACAGACGCTCCTGGACGTCGCCGCAATAGTCGGCGGGCAAGATGGCGGGCGTATGCAGGTTGATCTCGGTCGTTGCGGCCAGCGGCGCCGTCAGATCCGGCTCCTTGCCGTTTTTCAGCGCCTTGACGGCGTCGTTGAGCATGTCGGTGTAAAGCTGGAAGCCGATCTCGTGAATCTCGCCCGACTGCTTGTCGCCGAGCACTTCGCCCGTGCCGCGAATTTCGAGGTCGTGCATCGCGAGATAAAACCCCGCGCCGAGTTCTTCCATCTGCTGGATCGCTTCGAGCCGCCGCTGCGCCTGTTTCGTCAGACCTTGCGGATCATGCACGAGCAGATACGAATACGCCTGGTGATGCGAACGCCCGACGCGCCCGCGCAACTGGTGCAACTGCGCAAGCCCGAACTTGTCCGAGCGATGGATCAGGATCGTGTTGGCGCTCGGCACGTCGATGCCTGTTTCGATGATGGTCGTGCACAGCAGCACGTTGGCGCGCTGCGCGACAAAATCGCGCATCACGCGTTCGAGTTCGCGCTCGTGCATCTGGCCGTGCGCGACGGCAATGCGCGCTTCGGGCACCAGCGCTTCGAGCATCTGGCGGCGGTTCTCGATGGTCTCGACTTCGTTGTGCAGGAAATACACCTGGCCGCCGCGTTTCAGTTCGCGCAGCATCGCTTCGCGGATCACGCCGTCTTCCTCGCGGCGCACGAAGGTCTTGATCGCGAGGCGCTTTTGCGGCGCGGTGGCGATCACCGAGAAATCGCGCAAGCCTTCGAGCGCCATGCCGAGCGTGCGCGGAATTGGCGTCGCGGTGAGCGTCAGTACGTCGACTTCGGCGCGCAGCGCTTTCAGCGCTTCCTTCTGGCGCACGCCGAAACGGTGCTCCTCGTCGATGATCACGAGCCCGAGGCGCTTGAACTGCACGTCGGACGACAGCAGCTTGTGCGTGCCGATCACGATATCGACGCTGCCTTCGTTGATCTGCTGGATGGCCGAACTCACTTCCTTGCCCGTCTTGAAGCGCGACAGTTCAGCGATGCGCACGGGCCAGTCGGAGAAACGGTCGGTGAAAGTCTGCGTGTGCTGTTCGGCGAGCAGCGTGGTCGGCGACAGCAGCGCGACCTGCTTGCCGCCCATCACTGCGATGAACGCCGCGCGCAACGCCACTTCCGTCTTGCCAAAGCCGACGTCGCCGCACACGAGGCGGTCCATTGGCTTGCCGCTCGTCATATCGCCGATCACGGCGGCGATTGCCGCGGCCTGGTCGGGCGTTTCCTCGAAGCCGAAACTCTCGGCGAACTTCACGTAATCGCGCGGATCGAGCTTGAACGCATGGCCTTCGCGCGCGGCTCGGCGCGCGTACAGGTTCAGCAGTTCGGCTGCCGTGTCGCGGATCTGCTGCGCGGCCTTGCGTTTGGCCTTTTCCCACTGGCCCGAGCCGAGCGCGTGCAACGGCGCGCTTTCGGGGTCCGCGCCGCTGTAGCGCGAGATCACGTGCAATTGCGAAACAGGCACGTAGAGCTTGCT
Organism: Paraburkholderia bengalensis; assembly: GCF_037126505.1. Lineage (NCBI taxonomy): Bacteria > Pseudomonadati > Pseudomonadota > Betaproteobacteria > Burkholderiales > Burkholderiaceae > Paraburkholderia > Paraburkholderia bengalensis. The sequence goes on along the minus strand of NZ_JACFYJ010000086.1, from coordinate 22,032 downwards.
GTCGCCCTGGTATTCGAGGTGCAGGAACTCGGTTTCGCCTTCGCCGAGATCCATCGTCACGAGGCCCATGTAACGGCCGATGCCGTGCTGCGAATGCACGACGGGGTCGCCGACCTTCAACTCCGAGAGGTCGCGCACCATCGAATCGACGTTGCTCGCCTGCTCCTGGCGACGCCGTCCCGCGCGGCGCGCGAGCGGGCCGTACAGCTCCGTTTCGGTGATGATCGCGACGCTTTCGCCTGGAATCGTAAAACCGTTTGCGAGCGGCGCGACGCCGAGCGCGAAGCGGGCGTCGGTGATCAGCCAGTCGTTGAAGCTGTCGGCGGAAGCGGGGCGCAGTTCGTTTTCCGCCAGCAGTTGCGCGATGGTTTCGCGGCGCCCCGCCGATTCCGCGGCGAACAGCACGCGGTTCGGCGTCGTGTCCAGATAGGCGCGCAGCGCGGAAACGGGATCATCCGCGTGGCGGTCGATCGCGAGGTTCGGCAGCGGCACGGCCCAGCCGCCGCCCGCGTTGCCGGGCAGCGCAAGACGCGCGAACGGCTTGGCGAGCACGAAGAAGTCTTCGTCGGACAGAAAGAGGCGCTGGGGTTCGAGGATAGGCCGGTCCCGGTCGTGCGACAGAAAGCTGTAGCGCTGCTTCGTGTCAGCCGTGAAGCGCCGGATGGCCGCCTCCAGATCGCCCACGAACGCGAGCTGCGCGCCTTGCGGCAAGTAGTGAAACAGTGTGGCCGTCTCTTCGAAGAACAGCGGCAAATAATATTCGATACCCGCCGACGGCACGCCGTTGCCGATGTCTTTATAAATCGACGCGCGGCTCGGGTCGCCCTCGAACACCTCGCGCCAACGGCTGCGGAAAGCGGTGCGCGCCGCTTCGTCGAATGGAAACTCGCGGCCCGGCAGCAGGCGTACGTCTTTCACGGGATACAGGCTGCGCTGCGAATCGGGATCGAACGCGCGGATCGAATCCACTTGATCGTCGAACAGGTCGATCCGGTAAGGCAGCGGCGAGCCCATCGGGAACAGGTCGATCAGCGAGCCGCGCACGCAGTATTCGCCGGGACGCACCACCTGGCTCACGTGCTCGTAGCCGGCGAGCGTCAACTGCGCCTTCAGCTTCGCTTCGTCGAGACGCTCGCCTTGCGAGAACGAAAACGTGTACGCGGCCATGAAGGACGCGGGCGGCATCCGGTACAGCGCGGTTGTCGCGGGCACGAGCAGGATATCGCAGCGGCCTTCGCCGAGGTCGTGCAAGGTGGCGAGGCGCTCGGAGACGAGGTCCTGGTGCGGTGAGAACGAGTCGTACGGCAGCGTTTCCCAGTCGGGCAACACGCGGATGCGCGCATCCGGCGCAAAGAACGCGAGTTCCTGCGAGAGCCGCTGCGCATCGACGGCGCTCGCGCAGACGACAGCCAGCAGCGGCACGTGCTGCCTGTACGCGAGGTGATAGCGCGCGATCAGCAGCGCGTCGGACGAGCCGTGCGTGCCGTCGAACACGAAACGCTGGCCGGCCTTGACCAGCGCGACGGGCATGGGAGCGGAAGACTGCGTGGATGCGGCGATGTCGGGCATAAACGGGAAACGGCTCGTGGATGACGCCAATAAACGGTCGGACGGCTGTGAAACAGCAACTGGGCCCGGGCAATGCCGGTGAACGATCACCGGCAAGCAACGCGCCCAGCCAATGAAAACCGCCAGCGGGCGCCTTGACGGCGCGTCGCTGGCGCAATGCGAGCGGCAATCTTACGCGTGCCGCGAGGTGCGTGCTGCAGACCTATTATAAAATCCGTCCTTCACTTTGACCTGCAACGCGCCTGATCCGTGACTTCCCGTCTCTTTGCACTGATTCCCTGCGCCGGCACGGGCAGCCGCTCGGGCGCGCCGATGCCCAAGCAGTATCGAACCGTCGGCGGCCGCGACATGCTGCATTACTCGCTCGCCGCGTTCGACGCCTGCAGCGAATTCGCGCAAACGCTCGTCGTGATCGCACCCGACGACCAGCACTTCGACGCGCGCCGCTTCGCCGGCTTGCGCTTCGCGGTACAGCGCTGCGGCGGGCCGTCGCGGCAGGCGTCCGTGTTGAACGGCCTGCACGCCCTCGCCGGGTTCGGCGCGCACGACAGCGACTGGGTGCTCGTACACGACGCCGCGCGTCCGGGCATTACGCCTGTGCTGATCCGCGCGCTGGTCGGCGCGCTGAAGGACGACGCCGTGGGCGGCATCATGGCGCTGCCCGTCGCCGATACGCTCAAGCGCGTGACGCCGGGCACCGACAACCGCATCGATCACACCGAGCCGCGCGATGGCCTGTGGCAGGCGCAGACGCCTCAGATGTTCCGCATCGGCATGCTGCGCGAGGCGATCCTGCGCGCGCAGGGCGATGGCCACGATCTCACCGACGAAGCGAGCGCCATTGAATGGTCCGGGCACGCGCCCAAACTGGTGCAGGGCAGCTTGCGCAATTTCAAGGTCACGTACCCTGAAGATTTCGATCTGGCCGAGGCGATTCTCGCGCGCGGTGCGACGGGCTGACGGAACGCTCGTTCCTGCGCGGAGGCTGCGACACGGATCACGCTTTTCACGAAACAACGGAACCACACGCATATGGATTTGAGAATCGGACAAGGCTATGACGTTCACGCACTGGTGCCGGGACGGCCGCTGATCATCGGCGGCGTGACGATTCCGTACGAGCGCGGGCTGCTCGGCCATTCGGATGCCGACGTGCTGCTGCACGCGATCACCGACGCGCTGTTCGGCGCCGCGGCCCTCGGCGACATCGGCCGGCATTTCCCCGACACCGCGACGGAGTTCAAAGGCGCGAATAGCCGCGTGCTGCTGCGCGAGTGCGCGGCACGCATCGCAAAAGCCGGCTTCAAGATCCAGAACGTCGACAGCACGGTGATCGCGCAGGCGCCGAAGCTCGCGCCCCATATCGACGGCATGCGCGCGCATATCGCGGAAGACCTGAATCTGCCCATCGATCGCGTCAACGTGAAAGCCAAGACCAACGAGAAACTCGGCTATCTCGGGCGAGGCGAGGGCATCGAGGCGCAAGCGGCCGTGCTGTTGCTGCGCGCGTGAGCGTGCCTGCGTGCGGCGCGGGTCATCGTTGCGTCCGTCGCGCGCATCGGCCTGCGTGAATGCGCATCGTTTGACGGTTAAACAAGCGCGGTCAATGAGCCGCGTTGTCAGGCAAAACGCCACGCTAAACGCGTGGCGTTTTGCTGTTGGTACGGAGCGCGCGGCGCGCGGCTTACTTGCCCTCAGCCACGATCACTTGCGCCGCGGCGTTCACCACCGACGCGATCCGGCCGACGTCGCGCAGTTGCGTCGAGCTCATGCCTTCGGCGACCAGCGTGTCGAAGTGCGACTTCACGCAGAAATGGCACTTGCCGATGATCGACGCGGCGAGCGCGTACATTTCGAAACGACGTTTGTCGACGCCGCCGTGCGACGCATAAGCGTTCATCCGCAAGCCGGCGGGCTGCGATTTCAGATCGGCACTGTCCGTCATCTCGACGTACGGATACCAGACGTTGTTCATACCCATCAGCGCGGCGGCCGTCAGCGCGCCGTTCACTTCTTCCGGCGACAGGACACCCGCGTCGCGGATGGCGGCGATGATCTTCGGGCTCTTCGCGGCGAACGCGGCGGCCAGCGCCACGCCGACGGCATCGTTGCCTTCCAGCGACGAGCGGGCAATCGTGCCGTCCAGGTTCAGGCGAATGTCTTTCGCGTAGTCAGGAATGAGTTCTTTAATCGCCGAAATGAATTCCATTGATATCTCCTATCAATTAGCCGTTAAAAAAGCCCGCTGGCCTTTTCAAGCTTAGCGGGCTTTCGACTGCACGTCTTACAGCGTCGCGCCGCCGACTGCGCGGTTGCACGGGCACAGTTCGTCCGTTTGCAGGCCGTCCAGAATGCGCAGGACTTCTTCGGGGTTACGGCCGACGTTCAGGTTGTTCACCGAAACGTGCTGGATCGTGTTGTCCGGATCGACGATGAACGTCGCGCGCAGCGCAACGCCCGCTTCCTTGTCGCGCACGCCGAGCTGGTCGATCAGTTCGCCCTTGACGTCGCCGAACGCGTAGTGGTTCAGCTTGTTCAGGTCTTTGTGTTCACGGCGCCATGCGAGCTTGACGAATTCGTTGTCCACGCTGCCGCCGAGCAGAACGGCATCGCGCTCTTCGAAGTCTTTGGCCAGCTTGGCGAATTCGACGATTTCCGTCGGGCAAACGAACGTGAAGTCCTTCGGGTAGAAGTAGATGATCTTCCACTTGCCCGGGAACGACGATTCCGTGATCTCTTCGAACGCAGACACGCCGTTTTCTTCATGGTTGTTGAAACCCGGCTTCGCAGCGGTGACGGTAAAGGCTTCGAGCTTATCGCCGACAGTTTTCATGCGCTGACTCCTTGAGAATTGGCAAATGAGATTCGAAAAACAACCCGCTCAAACTACCTGCTGGCCGTAACGAACGCGTTACACAAACAAAACTATAACTCTATTAATCAATCGAAGCAATAGTTTTTATCTAATGACGCGGATAGATTTTCTCGAAGACCCCCACAGTACAGTTTTAGAACGACCGTTTATGCGTAAAAACGAGGAAGACAATGCTCAAAAAAGCGGCATATGGAAATGATTACCTGGCACGCTGCCGCCTTTCGCCATGTCAGATGCTTTTGGCGAGCGGAAATTCGATCGTGACTTCCAGCCCCGGCAGCGGCGTGCGATTGCGCAGCCGCAGGGCGCCGCGATAGCGTCCGACGAGCCGCTGCACGATCGCCATGCCGAGCCCCGTGCCGTTGGCCTGCGTGCGCGCCGAATTCACCCGATAGAACGGACGGGTGACGAGTGCGAGCTGATCTTCCGGAATGCCCGGCCCCTCGTCGACTACCGAAAGCTCAACCCGCGAATGGGACACCCGCGTCTCGAGAATGACATGCGGAATACCGTCAGCTTCGGAAAGTCCGTATTTGCGCGCGTTCTCAATCAGATTGCCGACGACTCGCCGAATATCCGTCTCGTCTGCTTCGATCACTGCTGATGGAGCAAGCCGCGTGACCAGGCGCATACCATCTTCGCTCGACATACGCGCAGCCAGTTCTCCTGCGATCACGGAAAGATCGACAGGTTCCGGATTTCTCTGCACGGGACGCGCGTAGTCCAGGAAGCGTCCGATGATCATGTCCATCTGTTCGATGTCGTCGATCATCGCGTCTTTGGTGGCCTGATCCGAAGGGCTCATTTCCGTTTCAAGACGCAGGCGGGCAAGCGGCGTGCGCAGGTCGTGCGAAATGCCCGCGAGCATCAGCGCGCGATCCGCTTCGAGTTGTTCGAGATCCTGCACCATCTGGTTGAAGCTTCGGTTCGTTTCGGCGGCAACGCCCATGCCGCGCTCCGGCAGCTTCTCGGGCGCCTGGCCCGAACCGACCTTGCGCGCGGCCATTGCGAGGCGCGCGAACGGCCGGTTCACCAGACTCGTGATGAACGCCGCGCCGAATAGCGACAGCGCGAGCGCAAAGATGCCCCAGCCTGCCCATTGCAGGCCCGTCACACTATCGAGTTGATCGCGATCGAGAGCGACCCAATAGTCGTCGTCATCGATCTTGAAGCTGATCCACACGCCGGGAATATCGTTGACGGACTGCGCGATGATCGTTTCGTCGCCGAGGCGGCCGCGGATGTCGTGTTCGATCAGCCGGTTCAGCGATTCGTCGGGCTGTAGCTTGTACTTGTCGGTCGTTTCGCGCGGATACACGCGCACGCCCTCATTGCTTTCCAGATCCTGCAGCAGCGCGCGCCGCAGATCGGGATCGGAATAGAGGAGGGCGGTGCGCGTGAGCTTGACGATCGCGACAAGCTGCAACGCGACACGCTGCGCGCGCGGCTCGCGCTCGATCACGCGAAAACTCTGGAACCATGCGGCGAGGCTGACCGCGATCAGCAGCGCGATCAGCAGGAAGGTTCGCCAGAACAGGCCGCCGAACGCGAGCGTCAGGAGGCGCCGGTCGATCCGCATGCGACCTACTTATCGAAGAAGAGGGAGAACCTGAACGGCAAACTCAGGCGGCGCCGTCGGGAATGAATACGTACCCGAGACCCCAGACGGTCTGGATGAAACGCGGGCTGCCCGGGTCCGGCTCGATCAGCTTGCGCAAACGCGAAATCTGCACGTCGAGACTACGGTCGAACACTTCGTATTCACGGCCGCGCGCAAGTTCCATCAGCTTTTCGCGCGACAGAGGCTGACGCGGATGACGCGCGAACACCTTGAGCACGGAGAATTCGCCCGTCGTCAACGGAATTTCCTGACCGGCCTTCGTCAACGTGCGGGTGGCGAGATTCAGCGCGAACTCGCCAAACTCGAACACTTCCGATGTCTCCGACGGCGCACCCGGCAGTTCTGACGGCGACTGGCGTCGCAGCACGGCATGAATGCGCGCGACGAGTTCACGCGGATTGAACGGCTTGGGCAGATAGTCGTCGGCACCCATCTCGAGACCGACGATACGGTCGACATCCTCACCCTTGGCCGTCAGCATGATGATCGGCGTGCGATCGTTGCTGCCGCGCAGACGGCGGCAGATGGACAGACCGTCTTCGCCCGGCAGCATCAGGTCGAGTACTAGCAGATCGAAACGCTCGCGCACCCACAGCTTGTTCATCGAGGGCGCATTTTCAGCGACATAAACGTTGAAGCCCTGCTCGCCGAGGTAACGGCGCAGCAGATCGCGCAGACGCGGGTCGTCATCGACGACGAGGATTTTCGAAGGGTTTTTGGTTTCCATGGTCGGCATCTTAGCGCGATTAGAAAGAGGTGCGCGTTTGGGGTAATTATCACGTAACAGTCCGTTACAAAATTTACCCGGCCTGTGGCACGGCGTAAAGCCTTGGCGCTTACACTCCTTTACTGTTTGCGCCAGTTCGGTAGATACTTCACTCGAATAAAGCTCTTGCGCCCGGTTCCATACCGGAGTCATTACACGTATCTGAGGTTGCCGGTTGTCGCGCCACGAAGGGAACAAGATGAAGGGAGGGGTCTGGCCGAACATGCGCCTGAGCGTGATCGCCGTAGCAGTGGCGATCGTGTTTGCGAGCGCGCTGAGCCCGATCTCCGCCCATGCCGACCCCTCGACGGAACGCAACAACGCCGACACGCGCCCGCCCCAGCGTCCGCATACGCGCTCGGGCCGCCAGCCTCACAATCCCAACGCGGATCGCCCCGCATCCGACGCGATCATGCGCACCACTGCCGTGCCGCCCGATCTGGACCAGCGTCGTCGCGACGGACACATGACGCCCGAAGAGCGCCGTCTGTTGCGGCAGCATATCGAAGACGCCGTACGCGAACTGTACAAACGCTGACGCCGGGTGAGAGCAGTTCGCCGGCCGTCCTCGCCGGCGAACGTGTATTGATCCAGTGAGGCGCAGATGAAGCGACGCGAGTTTCTCTCAATGGCAGCGGCAGCGGGCGCTTCGCTAGCGATGCCGCGCGCGTTCGGTGCCGAGCATGCGAATGGCGGCCTCGCGTCGAAACTGGATGCGGGCGCAACGGCCGACGATTCCGGCAAGCTCCTCTTCCTGATCGAGCTGAAAGGCGGCAACGACGGGCTGAACACCGTCATCCCCTATGCCGATTCCACTTACTATGCGTTGCGCGAGCAGATCGCGATTCCGCGCAATCGCGTGCTTGCGCTCGACGCGTGCACGGCGCTGCATCCTTCGCTGAACGCTTTGCTGCCGTTGTGGCGGGATGGACAACTGGCCATCGTGCAGGGCGTGGGTTCCATGCGGGACGATTCGTCGCATTTCCGGTCGAGACAGATCTGGGATACCGCTTCGCGTGCCGATGTGTATCGACGCGACGGCTGGCTGACCCGTGCGCTCGATCAATGCACGCGAACAGGGCGAAACGTTGCGACGGCGTCGTTCGGCTGCGTGGAAGCCGGACCGTTCGTGCGCTCGACGCCCGAGCGCGCGACCGCCGATTCGCGGATGCAAGTCGATGATCCCGACGTCGCCGTCGCAGGATACGCCGACGACGATCCCGTATCGCGCGTTGAGTCTGATGCCGCCGGCTTGTCACGGATCGAGGCACCGACGTTTCGTGCGTCGATCGATAGGGCGCTGCGCACGGCTGTCGATAGTTCGCTGCGTCACGACCATGGAGCAATCCGCCTGACGCTCGACGGTTTTGACACGCACGGCAATCAGCCCGCGCGCCACGCCGCCTTGCTCGCTCAACTCGCCGACGGCTGCGCAATCCTGCGAGCCGAACTCGAGCGACGCGACCGATGGCGCGATACGCTCATCGTCACGTACTCGGAATTCGGCCGCTCGGCGCGCGAGAACGGCAAGCGAGGAACGGAACATGGCGGGGGCGCCGCACACTTCGTGGCGGGCGGACTCGTACGGGGCGGACTATACGGGCGCGCGCCCGATCTCGCGCGGATCGACGCCCACGGCAGGCTGCCCGTCGACATCGATTTCAGACGGCTCTACGCCACCGTGCTCGGCGCGTTCTGGAAACTCGATGTGAGGCGCGTCTTGCAGGACGACGTGGAGCCGCTCCCGCTGCTGCGTACCTGAGCGCCTCAGTGCCTGCGCGCCGCGCGCCACGCGACCCACAGCTTGCGGATGGGTGTGAGCGCAATGCGTTGATGCAGCACGTGATAGCCGTCGCGCTCGATCTCGTCGAGCAGCGCGAGCAGCGCGAGCAGCGCGCAACGTTCTCTGCGAGTGACGCTCGCCGACGGGCAGCGCATCGAGCGCACGGCGGATTGCATCGCGGGCGCGCGAGGTCTGAAAGCGCATCAGTTCGGTGAACGCGTCCGTGTATTTGCGGTTGATCAGGTCCGCGGCCGTCACGTTGTAGCGCTGCAATTCGTCGATGGGGATATAAATGCGGCCGTGGCGCGCGTCGTTGCCCAGTTCGACGACGATTTGCGCAAGCATCAGCGCCTCGCCGAGCGGCGCCGCCCACGATGCCGCCTGCGACGGATCGCGCGCGTCGCGCGCGCGACGACCGACGCGAAAGTGCCGCCCACGCCTGCCATATAGCGACGCAGATTCGGGTAGTCGAGGTAGCGCGCCTGGTCCAGGTCCATTTCGAACCCTGCGAGCATGGCCTGCAGCGCGGGATATTCCGCCTGCACGTCGGGCAGATGCGCGGCGAGCGCCCGCGACACGGGGTGCGTCGGCTCGCCGGCGGCGAGCGCCGCCGCTTCCTTTTGCCACCACGCGAGCTTCGTGCGGCCGACGGTCGGATCGGTGGTTTCCTTCACCGTGTCTTCGAACTCGCGCCGCAGGGCGAACAGCGCGGTGAGCAGCGGCTGCCGCGCGACGGGCGCCTGGCGAAGTGCATAGTACGAGCTCGAACCGGGAGGCGCCGCTTTTTGCAGGCAGTATTCGTCGAAATTCACGGGAATGGACTTGTGGGAAGCGGCCGCGCAAGGGTGCGCGCGAGGGACCGAAAATTGTAGCATCGACTGCATTCGACAGATGCAGACAAGCGCAGATCAATCGGTTAGAATCTCGCGCTTACGCTTTCGGACGTGCATTTCTATGTGGGCGTTCGCAGGTTTGGCGAGGCTGATCCAGGCGGTTCAGGTTTGCCCACGCGAATGACATGACGATGAAAACGCGGCGTCCGGCTGCCGGCGAGACATCGGGCGCTGCGTGCAGATTTAGCACGCTTGACGCTGCCCGGCTGCGAGGATGGCGAAATTGGTAGACGCACCAGGTTTAGGTCCTGACGCCCGCAAGGGTGTAGGGGTTCGAGTCCCCTTCCTCGCACCACCTCTTTGTATGGCTGCACGCAAACCCCGCCCGTCATTGACGCGCGGGGTTTTTGTTTTGAACCACGATCCAATGCCATTGTGTGATCGCGCATCCAGGTTGCGGCCGCGCGAAAACTGACACGCACAAAAAACCCCGCACGAAGGCGGGGCTCGCTCCATCACGCCGGAGATTGACCGCTGCTTAGTGGCAGCGCTTTTCCCAGTGGTGATGCACGCGCACTTTGTGGCACTCGGGGTGATGATGCTCGTTCGCGAATGCCGACGACATGCTCACGAAACCAGCGGCAACGGCGATCAGTGCCAGAACAACCTTCTTCATATTTGATCCTTGAAGTCAGAGAGAAAGCGAGCGGCGATCGTAGCAAGCCAGCATTACGATTTGCTTGTGCGGGGGCGTCTAATACCGTCGATTGCGCTGTAAAACGGGATGCGCCGCGATCGTCCATCTGGTTGTGCGTGCAACGAGATTTGGAAGCAGAAAATCGCGAGTCGCGGCGCCTTCGTATCGCCGCTCACGTGGATGACTCGCTGACGCGCGAGGCAACTTGTGAATGAGCGCTTAAGGAATTAGGCAACGACGGTACGCGCGGCGCGCGTCAGGCGCCGTTGATCGATCGACCCGGCCCCGTCAGGTCTGCCTATTCTGCGTTGCGCGCGATCGCGTTTTCGATCACTTTATCGAGCGCCTGGCTGAGCGCCGATCTCTCGCGATCGTCGAGACAATCGAACAGATCGGTGTTCCACCTGCGCGCGATGGGCATGATCTTGCGATAGAGCGCGCGGCCTTCCGTGGTCAACGATACGAGCACCACGCGGCCATCTTCGGCGCTTGCTTCGCGTTGCACGAGGCCTTGTCTGATCAACGCTTCCGCGGCGCGGCTCGCCTGACTTTTGTCCAGGTTCGCATGGCGCGCGAGGTCCATGATCGAGAACGGCCCGAACGATCCGACCGATGCAATCACGCGCGCTTCAGGCAGCGTCACGTCCAGCTTGGCCATATACCGTTCGCTGATGCCCCGCTCGGAAAGTTTGTTCAGCACGTGCAGACGATACGTCAGAAACTGTTCGAGTCCGGCTTTGTCGGAGGCCTTCATGGTCTTCCTGTTGTGAGTGGATGCAGGTCCGCGTTGTGATTGTTGCTGCATCCGCTCGCGCGGTCAACGCGGGCCGTACCTGAGTCGTGTCATCTGCTCGGCTTCGTTCGCGAGCAACGTGGCGGCGTCGCGAATCGCGACTTCGAGCGTGATGGGACCCGGCGCTGGAGAGAAGCATCCACTGAAATGCTCCGCGAGCTTCGGCAGCGCGGACGGGTCCACGGCACCGGAAAGCAGCGTGGCAGGAACGCCTGCCGCACGCGCATGCTGGCAAGCGATGAAGGGCGCCTTGCCATGCAGCGTTTGCACGTCGGAGCGGCCTTCGCCCGTGATCAGCCAGTTCGCGTCTTCGAGCGCGGCGTCGAGTCCGATTTCGCGCGCAATCACTTCGGCGCCTGGCTCGAACTCGGCGCCGAGCATGTGCAGCGCGAAGCCGAGGCCGCCTGCCGCGCCCGCGCCTCGCTCGTTGCGTGCAGCGCGATTCAGCGCCGGCTCGACGAGGTCGGCGAAGCGGGCGAGGGCGGCATCGATGGTCGCGATCTGTTCCGGCGTCACGCCTTTCTGCGGACCAAAAATAGCTGTTGCGCCGTGATCGCCCGTCAGCGGGTTGTCCACGTCCGACATGCCGACAAACGTCGTTTCGCGCAGACGCGCATCGAGGCCCGAGGCATCGACGCGCGCCAGGTGTGCGAGCTGCTCGGGCGTCGCGTCGAGTTCTCGTCCTTGGGCGTCGAGCAGCTTGAGGCCGAGGCCGGCGAGAAGACCCGCGCCGCCGTCATTCGTGCTGCTGCCGCCCAGCGCGACGAAGAAACGCCGCACACCCGCGTCGAGCAGCGAGCGGATCGCTTCGCCCATGCCGCGCGTGCTGCGCTTTTCGACGGGCACGCCCATGCCGACCGGGTCCGTGATGCCGACGATCTCCGCGGTTTCGAGAATTGCGCTGCCGTCTGCGAGCAGTCCTGTCGCCGCTTCGCGCGACGGACCTGCTGCGCCGCGCACCGTGACGACACGCCGCTCGCCGCCGCGGGTGAGCATGGCGTCGAGCGTGCCCTCGCCGCCGTCGGCCATTGCGCACACGCGAATGGTCGCGTCGGGCCGCGCGCGCAGGATGCCCGTCGCAATGGACTGCGCGACCTGCTCGGCGGACAGCGAGCCTTTGAATGAATCAGGGGCGATGACGACGATGGGCGCAGGCGACGTGTTCGGCATGGTGTCTCTGTTGATTTGGAATGGAAGGCGTCGACGGATGACGGCGATGCGGTGAAACGACAGCAACGCCTAGGCGCGTCAAAGCAGCGTATCAGGATGTGAGCAAGCTTATCAGCATGCGGCGCGCGACTGAATATAACGGAAGGTATAGGCAGAATTGACTTTGATTCACAGTCGAGCCCGGTTGCGGGCCGCGCCCGGCCCGGTTTTCACGCCTCGAAGCGAAGGCGAAACGATGCTGCCGCGCGGGCAGGAAATCGCCAGACTGCGTGCCAAACAGCGAATCCCGGCTGGGCGCGCAAATAGTTTGCTAAAATATTTGGCTCTCTGACCCAAACTGTGCTGCCGGCGGCCTCACAGCCTGCGGCGAGAGGCACGCGATCGATGTCACACGTGAGTGAGCGAAGCGAGCGGCGACCTGCGTCACAGCGCATGCAAACAGAGCATGCATGACGCGAAGTCCGTCGCAGAACGCAAAGCGGACATCGACAGGCGGCACAGACAAGATAACTGATTCGCTCGAATAATTTTAGGACGATTGAAGCCATGGCTAACGTTGTTGAAAACCTCGGCAAGCTCGAACGCCGCGTGACGATTTCCCTGCCGAAGGATGCCGTGCAGAAGGAAGTGGACGCGCGTATCCGTCAACTCGCGAAGAACGTGCGCATGCCGGGTTTCCGCCCGGGCAAGGTGCCGCTCAAGATGGTGACGCAGCAGTACTCGGGTCAAGTGGAAGCCGAAGTGCTGAGCGACAAGGTTGGCAAGGAATTCTTCGACATCAGCCGCGCGGAAAATCTGCGCGTCGCTGGCCAGCCGAGCTTCAGCCCGAAGACGGACGTAGCGGAAGGCGACTACGCGTTCGATGCAACGTTCGAGGTCTACCCGGAAGTGAAGCTGGGCGACGTCGCGACGGCTGAGATCGAGCGCACGAAGACCACCATCAGCGACGCTGAAATCGACCGCACGCTCGACATCCTGCGCAAGCAGCGCGTGCACTTTCACGCACGCGGCGAAGCCGGCGAGCACGGCGATGGCGGTGCCGACACGGCAGCGAAGGACGGCGACCGGGTGACGGTCGACTTCGTCGGCAAGATCGAAGGCGAAGCATTCCAGGGCGGCAGCGCGGACGACTTCGCGTTTGTCCTGGGTGAAGGCCGCATGCTGCCCGAATTCGAAAAGGCAGCGCTCGGCCTGAAGGTCGGCGAATCGAAGGAATTCGACCTGAACTTCCCCGAGGACTATCACGGCAAGGAAGTCGCGGGCAAGACGGCGCAGTTCACGATCACGATGAAGAAGATCGAGTGGCCGCATCTGCCGGAAATCGACGCCGAGTTCGCAAAGTCGCTCGGTATCGAAGATGGCGATCTGACGAAGATGCGCAATGAAATCAGGGACAACCTCGAACGCGAAGCGAAGCGCCGCACGCAGGCTGTCGTGAAGAACCAGGTGATGGACGCGCTGCTGAAGATTTCCGAACTCGACGTGCCGAAGGCGCTGATCGAGCAGGATCAGGAGCGCCTCGTCGAAATGGCGCGTCAGGATCTGGCGCAGCGTGGCGTGCCGAACGCAAAGGACGCACCCATTCCCGCCGAAATGTTCGCCGACCAGGCTGAACGCCGTGTCAAGCTGGGCCTCGTGCTGGCCGAACTCGTGAAGGCCAATGACCTGCAGGCAAAGCCGGAGCAGATCCGTGCCGAAGTCGACGAGTTCGCGAAGAGCTACGAAGACCCGAAGGAAGTCGTCCGCTGGTATTATTCGAACCAGCAGCGCCTTGCCGAGATGGAAGCGTATGTCGTTGAATCCAACGTCGTCGATTTCGTCCTGAGCAAGGCGAAGGTGACGGACAAGGAAGTGAGCTTCGAAGAGCTGGCAAGCGCTACGGCGCAGGCGTAAGCATCGCTGCAACGGCGTGCCGGCTGTCCAAGCGACGGCCCGTACGCCGTTTTTGCGTGCTGAGCAACTGTATCGGCGGTCGATTCATGCTAAAAGAATGCGTGTCGGCCGCTTCGGCACTTGAAGAAGCGCGTGGGCGTACCAACTTGTCCAGAACCGATTATCAGAACATTTCCTGACAAGGACCATTGCATGACCTTTCGCGCTCAAACGCTGGACACGTTGACCTCGCAGTCGTCCCGGGATCGGGATCTCGAAGCGCAAGCGCTCGGCCTTGTGCCGATCGTTGTCGAAACGAGCGGCCGCGGCGAACGTTCCTATGACATCTATTCGCGCCTGCTGAAGGAGCGCGTGGTGTTCCTGGTCGGCGAAGTGAACGATCAGACGGCGAATCTCGTGATTGCCCAGTTGCTGTTCCTCGAAAGCGAGAATCCGGACAAGGACATTAGCTTTTACATCAACAGCCCGGGCGGGTCGGTGTCAGCGGGTATGGCGATCTACGACACGATGCAGTTCATCAAGCCCGACGTATCGACGCTGTGCATGGGGCTCGCGGCCAGCATGGGCGCGTTTCTGCTGGCAGCGGGCGCGAAGGGCAAGCGGTTCGCGCTGCCCAATGCGCGCGTGATGATTCACCAGCCGTTGGGTGGCGCGCGCGGCCAGGCATCGGACATCGAGATTCAGGCACGTGAAATCCTGTACCTGAAAGACCGTCTGAACCATCTGCTGTCGCACCACACCGGTCAACCCGTCGAGCGCATCCAGCGCGATACGGACCGCGACAATTTCATGTCGGGCGACGACGCGCAGGCATACGGCCTGGTTGACCAGGTGCTCCACAAGCGCCCGTAAGCAATCGCTGAAACACGGCTGATCCGGCGCGCTTTTTCCTCAAATTGGGGGAAGAGCGCCGGCGCAAAACCTTGTGAAATAATAAGACCCGTCTGAACGCCTGCGGCAAACGCCGTCACAGCTTTGCGCATCCGTCCTGCCCCGTACTGAACCGGGTGGGCAAACGGCGTATCATGTCATTCGAGTGTCCGGAGGCTCACACATCTATGGCGGACAAAAAAGGTTCGAACAGCGAGAAGCTGTTGTATTGCTCGTTTTGCGGCAAAAGCCAGCATGAGGTCAAAAAACTGATTGCTGGCCCGTCGGTGTTCATCTGTGATGAATGTATCGACCTGTGCAACGAAATCATTCGCGACGAGGCAGCAGGCGCGGGTCTGGAAACAGGCCTGTCGAAGTCCGATCTGCCGAGTCCGCAGGAAATCCGTGAAATACTCGATCAATACGTGATCGGGCAAGAACGCGCGAAGAAAATTCTCGCCGTCGCGGTGTACAACCACTACAAGCGTCTTAAGCATCTCGACAAGAAGGACGACGTCGAGTTGTCGAAGAGCAACATCCTGCTGATCGGCCCGACGGGTTCCGGCAAGACGCTGCTCGCGCAGACGTTGGCGCGCCTTCTGAACGTCCCGTTCGTGATCGCCGACGCGACCACGCTGACGGAAGCCGGCTACGTCGGCGAGGACGTCGAAAATATCATCCAGAAGCTGCTGCAGAACTGCAACTATGAGGTTGACAAGGCGCAGCGCGGCATCGTCTATATCGATGAAATCGACAAGATCAGCCGCAAATCTGACAATCCGTCGATCACACGCGACGTGTCGGGCGAGGGCGTGCAGCAAGCACTGCTGAAGCTGGTCGAAGGCACGATGGCGTCGGTGCCGCCGCAAGGTGGCCGTAAGCATCCAAACCAGGATTTCATCCAGGTCGATACGACCAACATTCTGTTCATCTGCGGCGGCGCGTTCGACGGCCTGGAAAAGGTCATCGTCGACCGTACGGAGAAAACAGGGATCGGTTTTGGCGCGAGCGTCAAAAGCAAGCAGGACCGCGACGCGGGCGAGGTGCTGCGCGAAGTCGAGCCGGAAGATCTCATCAAATTCGGCCTGATTCCAGAACTGATCGGACGTCTTCCGGTCGTAGCGACGCTCGGCAAGTTGGATGAAGCTGCGCTGATGAAAATTCTCGTCGAGCCCAAGAACGCGCTCGTCAAGCAATATCACAAGCTGTTCAACATGGAACGCGTCGAACTGGAGATCCGTCCGGCGGCGCTGCAGGCGATTGCCCGCAAGGCAATCCGTCGGAAGACGGGCGCGCGCGGCCTGCGTTCGATTCTCGAACAGGCCTTGCTCGACGTCATGTACGAACTCCCGGCAATGAAGGGCGTGAGCAAAGTCATTATTGACGACAATGTCATTGATGGCGACGGAAAGCCGCTACTGATCTACGAAGACGCGCCGAAGGTCGCGGGTTCGAATTGATCGGCTTCCCGATTTTTGAAAAAAAGCCGTTCATGGCGACGTGAACGGCTTTTTTCGTTTATCGTGTCGTCAGGATGGACCGTTTTTCTGGAGTCACTGAACTTTTTCCCACACGCGGAGGCTTGCAATCTTTTTTGGCGGCCTCAACTATCGAACAAACTGATTCCACTCATGGGGAAATGAAATGTCAGGAACCCAACTCCTCCCGCCGGAACGCGTCACACTCCCGCTGCTCCCGCTGCGCGACGTAGTCGTTTTCCCGCACATGGTGATCCCGCTCTTCGTGGGTCGCCCAAAGTCGATCAAGGCGTTGGAAGCCGCGATGGAAGGCGGCAAGCACATCATGCTTGTCGCCCAGAAAACGGCGGCCAAAGACGAGCCGACCGAAAAGGACATGTACGAAGTTGGCTGTATCGCCAACATCCTGCAAATGCTGAAGCTGCCCGACGGCACCGTGAAGGTGTTGGTCGAAGGTCTGCAGCGCGCGAAGACGCTGTCGATCGAAGAGCAGGAAACGCAATTCTCGTGCGAAGTCATGCCGCTCGAGCCCGATCACGCCGACAGCGCTGAAACGGAAGCGCTGCGCCGTGCGATCGTCTCGCAGTTCGACCAGTACGTGAAGCTGAACAAGAAGATCCCGCCGGAAATTCTGACGTCGCTGTCGGGTATCGACGAAGCTGGCCGTCTGGCCGATACCATCGCCGCGCATCTGCCGCTCAAGCTCGACCAGAAGCAGCAGATCCTCGAAATGTTCCCGGTCATCGAGCGCCTCGAACATCTGCTCGCCCAGCTCGAAGCCGAAATCGACATCCTTCAGGTCGAAAAGCGCATCCGTGGGCGTGTGAAACGTCAGATGGAGAAGAGCCAGCGCGAGTACTACCTGAACGAGCAGGTCAAGGCGATCCAGAAGGAACTGGGCGAAGGCGAAGAGGGTGCCGATCTCGAAGAACTCGAGAAGCGCATCACGGCCGCGCGCATGCCGAAGGAAGCCAAGAAAAAGGCCGACGCCGAGCTGAAGAAGCTCAAGCTCATGTCGCCGATGTCGGCGGAAGCCACCGTCGTGCGCAATTACATCGACACGCTGATCGGCTTGCCGTGGCGCAAGAAGAGCAAGGTCAACAACGACTTGTCGAATGCCGAGCGCGTGCTCGACGAAGACCACTTTGGTCTCGAAAAGGTCAAGGAACGCATTCTCGAGTATCTCGCGGTGCAACAGCGCGTGGATAAGGTGAAGGCGCCGATCCTGTGCCTCGTTGGGCCTCCGGGCGTCGGCAAGACGTCGCTGGGCCAGTCGATTGCGCGCGCAACGAACCGCAAGTTCGTGCGTATGGCGCTGGGCGGTGTGCGTGACGAAGCCGAGATTCGCGGCCACCGTCGCACGTACATCGGTTCGATGCCGGGCAAGATCCTGCAGAGCCTGACCAAGGTCGGCGTGCGCAATCCGCTCTTCCTGCTCGACGAAGTCGACAAGATGGGTATGGATTTCCGCGGCGATCCGTCGTCGGCGCTGCTCGAAGTGCTCGATCCGGAACAGAACCATACGTTTGCCGACCACTACGTTGAAGTCGACTTCGACCTGTCCGACGTGATGTTCGTGGCGACGTCGAACTCGCTGAATATTCCGCCGCCGCTGCTCGACCGGATGGAAGTGATCCGTCTGTCGGGTTATACGGAAGACGAGAAGGTCAGCATCGCGCAACGCTATCTGCTGCCGAAGCAGAAGAAGAACAACGGCCTGAAGGCTGGCGAGATTGAAGTCACGGAAGCCGCAATCCGCGACATCATTCGCTACTACACGCGTGAGGCGGGCGTGCGTTCGCTCGAGCGTGAAGTGTCGAAGATCTGCCGCAAGGTCGTGAAGATGCTTCTGCTGAAGAAGGCGGATAACGCGGTGACGGTCGACGGCAACAACCTCGACACGTTCCTTGGCGTGCGCAAGTACGACTTCGGCCTGGCCGCGAAGGAAAACCAGATCGGTCAGGTTACGGGCCTCGCGTGGACGGAAGTCGGCGGCGATCTGCTGACGATCGAAGCGGCTGTGATGCCGGGCAAGGGCAACGTGATCCGCACGGGTTCGCTGGGCGACGTGATGAAGGAATCCGTCGAGGCGGCGCGCTCGGTGGTGCGTTCGCGTTCGCGCCGTCTCGGTATCAAGGACGAAGCGTTCGAGAAGCAGGACATCCACATCCACGTGCCGGAGGGCGCGACACCGAAGGACGGTCCGTCCGCTGGTATCGCGATGACGACGGCGCTGGTGTCGGTGCTCACGGGCATCCCCGTGCGCGCAGATGTCGCGATGACGGGCGAAATCACGCTGCGCGGTGAAGTGCTGCCGATCGGCGGGTTGAAGGAAAAGCTGCTGGCAGCGCATCGCGGCGGCATCAAGCTCGTGCTGATCCCGGAAGAAAACGTCAAGGATCTGACGGAGATTCCGGACAACGTGAAGAACGCGATCGAAATCGTGCCTGTGCGTTGGATCGACAAGGTACTGGAGCTGGCGTTGGAGCGCGCGCCGTCGCCGTTGCCTGAAGAAGAGCCGAAGGCGGCTGCGCCTGTCGGTGAATCGAAGGATGCCGGTGCGACCGACGTCGTCAAGCATTGATGATCCGGTGAGCGCTGCGAAGGCGCTCAGACATCGGTAAGCAAGAACCCGCGGCCTCGTCCGCGGGTTTTTTTTTGTGCATACACGCAAACGTTTGGGGACACCCATCGAACGGTGCAATCGGTTCGATACCAGGGACGTCAACAGCGAATGGCTGACTGGTTGTGTTTGCATCGATCGCTTTGCAAGATTTCGTCATCGCAAGCCGCTTGACGAGCGCCTCGGGTCGGGCGCAACCCCGCTTGACACAAGGGTTTCGGCCCATTCTAATGAGTGGCCGGCAAATTCTGCCGTGCCGTACATAACCGGGCGCCTCAGGCGCTTTCATGATTGCCCAAACTACACTCACGGGGGCTTCTAATGAATAAAACGGAATTGATCGATCACATCGCACAGCAAGCCGATATTTCAAAAGCGGCGGCGGGGCGTGCATTGGATGCGGTGATCGGCGGCGTCAAGGGTACGTTGAAAAAGGGTGGTTCGGTCACGTTGGTCGGCTTCGGCACGTTCGCCGTCGGTAAGCGCACGGCACGCACGGGCCGTAACCCGCGCACCGGCGCGGCAATCAAGATCAAGGCGGCCAAGGTTCCGAAATTTAGGCCTGGCAAAGCGCTCAAGGATGCGTTAAACTAATGGGCTCGCTGCTTGATGAGCGAGTCGGTGTGAATCGGCACCCATAGTCAGGCGGCAAGCAAGCATTAATCCAAGCAGTAACAATCTCGGAGCGGGTGCTTAGCTCAGTTGGTAGAGCGGCGCCCTTACAAGGCGTAGGTCGGGAGTTCGAGCCTCTCAGCACCCACCAGTTCCAGATTGAGTGACACGCCGCGGCGTATGCGGCAAAAGGGAGTGGTAGTTCAGTCGGTTAGAATACCGGCCTGTCACGCCGGGGGTCGCGGGTTCGAGTCCCGTCCACTCCGCCAGTATCCTAGAAAGGCGAACTCCGGTTCGCCTTTTTTATTGCCCGCTGTTGTACTATCGGGCGTTCCGTTTTTGGCATCCGAATACTGCCTCTTCAAGCATGCTCGATTTCTTCCGCAATCACCAACGTCTGATGATGTTCATGCTCATCCTGGTCATTCTGCCGGGCTTGGGCTTTGTGGGTATCCAGGGCTTCCGCGGTTTCTTTGACGAGAGCGCCAATGTCGCGAGCGTCAACGGACACAAGATCACGCGCGCCGAATACGACAATGCATGGCGTCAGCAGATGGACCGCGCGCGTCAGATGCTCGGCGCACAGTTCGACTCGAAGATGTTCGACACGCCGGCGCGCCGCAAGGAAATGCTCGATGGCCTGATCCAGCAGCGCGTGCTCGCCGACGAAACGCAGCGTCTGCATCTGACCGTCTCCGACGATGCGCTGCGCCGCGCGTTGATGGCCGACCCCGTGATCGGTTCGCTGAAGAATCCGGACGGTTCGATCGACCTGAACAAATACAAAGAACTCCTTGCGATGCAGGGCATGACGCCCGATCAGTATCAGGAGCAGGTTCGCTACAGCATGGCCATGCAGCAACTGCCTGCCGCAATCACGCGAACCGCGTTCACGCCGAAGTCGCTCGCGCAGCATCTGACGGAGCTCGCAGAGCAGCAGCGCGAGGTGCAAGGTCTTGCGTTCCGGGCGAAGGAATACGAATCGAAAGTGCAGCCGACGGATGCGCAAATCCAGGCGTACTACGACGCGCATCGCGACGACTTTGCGACGCCCGCCACGGCGACGATCCAATACCTGGTGCTGTCGCCCGCGACGCTTGCCGCCTCGGCGAACCCGAGCGATGCCGATCTGAAGAAGTACTACGACGACAACATCGCGCACTACCGCACCGCGGGTGAAGTGCGTGCAAGCCACATCTTGATCGTCGCGCCCAAGGACGCGAGCGCCGCCGACAAGGACAAGGCGAAGCAGAAGGCGCAGGACATCCTCGCGCAGGTCAAGGCGCATCCGGATCAGTTTGCGCAGATCGCGCAGCAGAATTCGCAAGACCCGGGTTCGGCATCGAAGGGTGGCGACCTGGGCTACTTCGGCCCGGGCATGATTGCTGGCGGCAAAGCGTTCGACGATGCCGTCTTCAAGATGAAGAAGGATGAGATCAGTGATTTGATCCAGTCGGACTTCGGCTATCACATCGTCAAGGTGACGGACGTGAAGCCGTCGGTGACCAAGCCGTTCGATGAGGTGAAAGACCCGATCGCGAAGGATCTCAAGACGCAGCTTGCCACCAAGGCATTCAGCGATGATTCAGAAGGCTTTACGTCGACGGTCTATGAACAGGCGAAGAGCCTGCAGCCGGCCGCGGACAAGTACAAGCTGCAGGTCCAGACGGCGACGGTTACGCCGCAGCCGAGCAGCGCGCTGCCAGCCGATAGCCCGCTGAACAATCCGAAATTCCTCGCGGCGGTATTCGCGAGCGATTCGGTCAAGGACCACAACAACACGCAGGCGATCGACGCCGGCAACAACACGCTGATCGCCGCGCACGTGACCGACTATAAGCCGGCGGCCGTGCCCGCGCTTGCCGCCGTCAAGGACGCCGTGCGCCAAAAGGTAGTTGCGCAGCAGGCGGCGGAGCTGGCGCGTAAGGAAGGCGAAGCGAAGCTGGCCGCGTTGCAGAAATCGAAATCGACGGATGGGTTCTCGTCCGCCTTGAAGGTTTCGCGTAACGATGCGCAGGGCGTGCCGCCCGCCGCGTTGAGCGCAATTTACAAGGTGGATGCGCAGAAATTGCCGGCGTACGTCGGCGTCGATCTGGGTGCGGACGGTTACGCAATCTATCGCGTGAACTCGGTCGTGCCGCCGGCGCCTGCCGACGCGCAACGCCTCGCGGGCGCGCAGCAGCAGGTCGCGTCGGTCAATGCGCAAGCCGAGGCTGAGGCTTATCTCGACGCAGTGCGCGCGCGCTCCAAGGTGAAGATGTTCGGCGCGCTCGATAATCCGCAGTCGGGCAGCGAGTAAGCGGCTCCTGTATACGACTATAAGCCGGAACAAAAAAAAGCCCCGCAGATGCGGTAATGCCGTTCAGTTAAGCACTGAACGGCATTTTTGCTTTTGACGCGGGAGGTGTTGTAAACGAGGCGCCGAGCTGTTAACTTTTCAGCGCGATGC
>NZ_JACFYJ010000085.1:0-36906 GCF_037126505.1 Paraburkholderia bengalensis | reverse complement strand
AATTTCGGCGCCTTTTTCCGCGGCGCGCTGCTTCAGGCGAATGGCCGCCGACAGGCCTGCAGGACCGCCGCCGACGATCACGACGTCATACTCCATCGATTCACGTGGCCCGTATTGCTCGACCCACTTCGCATCCGTCATCGATCAACGCTCCACGCCCGCAATGGCAATCGAAACCAGTCGGGCGCCCAGCCCAACCGCGTGCAGGTCGATCTCTTCACGCCGGCCCTCGAACCAGATGCCCGTCATCGGCGGTAGGGACACTCTATTGAGCACCGAGCTACCGACGCGCCATTCGCCCGCAACGCAAAGCACGATCTGAGTCGACGCCGGGGTGACACGCAGCGAATGGGTCGCGACGCTCACCGCAGCCTGAAACGCGCCACGACGTGTCATCACGTTGAGCACGTTCAAGGGCTGCACGGACATGCTCGCCCACATCAACAGATCACCGGAAAACTGCACCGGCTGAAAAGGCCGGGCGACCGACTCGCCGTCCTGCGAATGCAGATCCACAGTGCCTTCATCGAGCAACACGAGCGTGCGATCGAGCCCGGTAAACAGCGAAAACTTCGACGATCCATTGAGCGTCGCGATACTGACGCGCCAGTCCATCGCGTGATCGTCGGCGGATTGCAGCGCGACCGTGCGGGTCGTGCCGCCGCCGTTCGCCCATGGCTCGGGCGCGAGCTTCGAGCAATCGAAGAAGTGAATTGACTGATGCGAAGGCAGCGCCGTGGTTCCATGACGCCGCACAGACACACGTTCACGCGACAGTGCGTCGATCATCATGCGCTCCTCGCTGCGACGCGCGCTTCGAGTCCGCTGACGGTCTCGAACAGATCGCCGACGAGACCGACATCCGCGACCGAAAAGATCGGCGCATCCGGGTCTTTGTTGACCGCGACGATCAGCTTCGAATCCTTCATGCCCGCCAGATGCTGGATCGCGCCGGAGATGCCGAAGGCCAGATAGACATCGGGCGCCACCGTCTTGCCCGTCTGCCCGACCTGCGCGGCGTTGGGCGCATAGCCGGCATCGACGGCGGCGCGCGACGCGCCGAGCGCAGCGCCCATGTTGTCCGCCAGTTCGCCGAGCCGCTGCATGTTCTCTTTCGATCCGAGTCCGCGACCGCCTGCCACGACGACACGCGCGCTTGACAGATCCTGTCCCGCCTGCTGCGTCGCATGACGCTCGATCAGCGTCGTGTTGCCGAAGACTTCCGGTGCTTCGAGCGTCACGATGGTGGCGTGTCCGCCGTCGCGTGCAACGGGCGCAAACGACGATGCGCGAAACGTCGCGAACGTCAGCGCGCCTTCGCTTGCGACGTTCGCCACGACGCTGCCCGCATACAGACCGCGCACGAAGTGGCCATCGCGGGATACACCCGTGACATCCGCGAGAAACGCGCTACCCGCACGCGCCGCTGCGCGCGGAAACGCGCCACGAGCCAGCGCGCGATGCGCGGCAGCGATCAACGTATAGTTTGCCGAAACAGAATCACCTTGCAGTCCGGCGGCGAGCGACTCAGCCGTCGGCGCGGTATCGAACGCCGCCAGCAGCACCTGTTCCACACCCGCAATTTGCGCGGCTGCTTGTGCAGCGTCGGCGTCGAAGGCGAGCAGATCGACAGGCTTGCCGATCTGCAGCGCTGCGCCGATCACGCGCAGGCTCGCGTCGCTGACGACGCCGTTGTCGATATCCACCAGAACGAGCGATCTCATGCTGCCACTCCTGTTTGTTCGAACACACGCTGCGCGGCGATCGCCTCGATCAAGGCGGCCGTATCCGCGACCTTGATGCCCGCCTGCCGCGCGGGCGGATCGCTCAAGCCAACGAGGCGGGTTCGCGGCGCGAGATCCACGTTGAAGATGCTTGCATCGATTGTCCTGAGCGGCTTTTGTTTCGCCTTGACGATGCTCGGCAGCGTCACACGCCGCGGCTCGGCAAGCCGCAGGTCCGCGCTGACGACGGCAGCGCCTTCGAGACGCCACGTCGCCGTGCCCGCGTCGTCGCCGCAGGTCACGCGCCAGCCATTGGTGTCTGCGTCGATCGCGCTCGCGTCGAGCGCCTGCGGCCAGTCGAGCAGGCCCGCGAGCATCGCGGCGACGCCGCCCGTGTCGTCGTCGATGGCCTGCTTGCCGCACAGCACGAGACCGTATCCTTCGTGCGCCGACAGGTACGCGTGTAGCAGACGTGCGACCGCCAGCGAATCGAGTGTCGCGGTGTCTTCGCCCGTATCGATCAGTACGGCGTCGTCGGCGCCCATTGCGAGCGCGGTGCGCAGCACGTCCTGACAGTTCGCCTGTCCGCAGGTGAGGACGGTTACATGGGTAGCGTGTCCCGCTTCCTTGAGTTGCAGCGCCTTTTCAACGGCGCATTCGTCGAACGGATTGAGTGACATCTTCAAGCCGTTGGTATCGATCGAGCCGGTTGCGCTGACGCGCACACGCACATTCGGATCGACGACGCGTTTGACAGGAACCAGAATCTTGATGGTCATGACGGACTCCACGAATCAGGACACGGCGCCCGAACCATACTTGCCGACGAGCAATGCGCCCGTCGAGAAGCGGTCGAGCGCGTAGGGCGCGAGCGAGACATCCGTTGGCTGGCCGAGCGCATGCTGGGCAAGCAGCTTGCCGATGCCGGGCGACAGCTTGAAACCGTGCCCTGAGAAGCCAAAGCCGACCACCAGCCCTTCGACATCGCCAACCTTGCCGAGCACCGGATTCCAGTCCGGCGTGACGTCATACACACCTGTCCACGACGATGCGAGTCCCGCCGTTTCATAAGCAGGAAAACGCTCGGCGACCTGCGCACCGACTTCCGCGACGTAGTCGAGCGAGATGTCGCCCTGTTCTGTCTCCGGCGCATTCAGCGTCTCGCCCACCACGCCTTCGGAGACGAGCATCTGACTGCCGCCGTAGCTGCGGAAATACAGCATGCCGGGCGAGCCGAGATCCTTGAACGCGGGCATCTTGAACGTGTACGCACCTTCGTCGCATTCGAGCGCGAGGACGGTGTGGCGCTCCGGCTTGACGGGCAGCGGCACGCCGATCCAACCAGCCAGTTCGGGCGTCCAGATGTTCTGCGTGCTGATCAACGTGCCGCAACTGAAGTTGCCCGCGCTGGTTTCGACGCCGACCACGCGTCGTCCTTCGCGGATCACGCCCGTCACCGTCGCGCCTTCGATGATCTTCACTCCGCGGCGGCGTGCCGATCTGGCGAAGCTGGTCGCGACCAGATACGCATCGGCGAAACCGGCTTCGGGTTCGTAGCCGATCAGGGCGGTGTCGTCGAAGCTGGCGATGGGCAGACGCTCGCGCGCTTCATCGCGGCCAAGCAACTGCACTTCGATACCCATGTCGCGCTGTGCATCGAGCGATGCGCGCAGCGGATCGAGCTTGTCGCCTTCGGGCGCGCAGATCATGTAGCCGCATTTGACGAGGCCACACGACGCTTCGTCGTCGCCGACGTATTCGGCGAAATTGTTGAACGCCCACCACGACGAACGCGCCAGCTCGACGTTCTGGCGCACGGAATAGTGCGTGCGCAGCAATCCCGACGATTGCGACGTCGTGCCCGCGCCGATCGTGCCGCGCTCGAGCACGAGCACGCTTTTAGCGCCAAGGGCGGCGAGATGGTGGGCGACCGACGCGCCGATCACGCCGGCGCCGATCACGACAAAGTCATAGTGGCTCATGGAGACCTCTGGAAGGGCAATGGAGCCGATTCTAGAAAGCCAAAGCGCGCGCGAATTTTGTATTAGGCAAACTTATGCTGCGTGCCCGAAAACGCTCATCGTGAGTGCGGGACGTTTTTGAAGGGTCACCATGCGTCGTCGCCGGGCGGCGCGTGCCGGCCCTCGACGACACTGGAGTCAGGATGAGACGAACCCAAACGCCAATCGATCTGCGCGCGCTGCAGGCTTTCGTCGCCGTGTGCGAGACGGGCTCGATGACGGGCGCGGCAAAGCAGCTCGGCGTGAGCCAGAGCGCGATCAGCCAGGCCGTATCGGCGCTGGAGCGTGAGCAGGGCATGACGCTGTTCGACCGCGACAGCCGCCCGCCGCGCCCGAATATCGCGGGCCGGGCGCTGCTCGAACTGGCGGGGCCGCTGCTGGAACATGCGCAGATGGTGACGACGCGGATCGGCGATGCGTCCAATGCGGGGAAGCTGCCCGTGCGGCTTGGCTGCGTCGATTCGTTTGCAGGGACGGTCGGTCCTGAACTGATTCGTGCGGTGTCCAATTCGACGCGGCAGATTTCGTTGTGGTCGGGACTTACGCCGGGCTTGTCGAAGCAGTTGCACGACCGCGAACTCGATATCGCCGTGTGCACGCAAACGACGCTCAACGATGCGCGGATCGTCGAAGCGCCGCTGTTTTCAGAGGCGTTCGTGGCGGTGGTGGCGCGCAGTCATATCGCGGGCCGCGCGCAGATCGACTGGCGCACGCTGGCGGACGACCTGCCGTTGATCCGTTACACGGCGCGCTCGGTGATTGGCCAGCAGGTGGAGCGATTTGCGCGGCATCTGGGTATCGACAGTCCGCGCCGGTATGAATTCGATGCCACCGATCCGCTGCTGAGCCTCGTGGCCGCGCGCCTTGGCTTCGCGATCTCGACGCCGCTGTGCCTGTGGCAGGCCCGTCATTATCTCGACGAGATAGCCGTGTTGCCGCTGCCGTCGGGGCGCCTCGGCCGGCGTGATTTTTTTGTGTTGCACCGGCAGGGCGAGTGGGATGACTTCGCTGGTGAAATCGTCACGTTGACGCGCGCCGTGATCGACCGTTCGATTCAACCGGCGCTCGCGCGCGCGTTGCCGCAACTGCCCGACGACGCGCTGCGCTGATTCTTCATGGAGTGATGCCAATGAATGAGCTGTACATGTTGCAACGTGGCGCTGCACCGCTGCTGGTTTCGATTCCGCACCTGGGGCATAGCATTCCGCCGGCGATGCAGCATCTCTATACCGACAAAGCGCTGACCTTCGTGGACACGGACTGGCATCTCGACCGTCTCTACGATTTCGTGTCGAAGGAGTTGGGCGCGACTTTGCTCGGCGCGAACGTGTCGCGTTATGTGGTCGATCTGAACCGGCCATCGAACGACGAGAGCCTGTATCCGGGGCAAACCACCACAGGCCTCTGCCCGACCGAGACGTTTCGCGGTGAGCCAGTTTATCGCGCGGGCTGCGAGCCGGACGCGGATGAAAAACAGCGGCGCGTTGCACAGTTCTGGGCTCCGTATCACGACACGCTGCGCGCGGAACTCGCGCGTCTGCGTGAACGGCACGCGAATGTGCTGCTTTGGGAAGCGCATTCGATTGCGAGCGTGTTGCCGCGTCTGTTCAACGGCAAGCTGCCCGATCTGAACCTCGGCACGCAGGACGGCCGCACGGCAGCGCCCGCTTTGCAGGCAGCGGCGCAATCGGCGGCGGCGCGAAGTGACTTTACGTGGATCGCGAATGGCCGCTTCAAAGGCGGCTATATCACGCGTCATTTCGGTTCGCCACGCGACGGCATCCACGCAATCCAGTTGGAGATGTGCCAGTCCACTTATATGAGTGAAGAAGCGCCCTTCGCATATGAACCACGGGGCGCCGAACGCGTGCAGCCTGTGGTGCGCGCGATGATCGAAGGCGCGCTGGGAGCGTTGCAGACTTTATAAGCAACGCTGATACAGCGTCGTAACCGGCCTTACCGTGTCAGTGCAGATGCGCACCAGATTCACGATTCGGCCGCACCGCGGTCAGGCAGGCGCAGTGGCAGTGCAAACGATGTCGAACGGAGCCGAATGCCTCAATGCGCCGCCGGTGTTTATTCGCAGGAACTTTTGATTCCCTTTAATAAACATGGCATGGACGTTGCATAAAGAAGGACGAAGCAGGTGCAGTTCACTCGGCGGCAGTCTGAGAGTAGACGAAGATCGACAGGAACTGGATCGGCGTCTTGATCAGCCGTTCGGGACCATGCGGTACGTCGCCCCGGAAGGTGAGCGTGTCGCCCGGATGCAGGATGTAGGTTTGCTGGCCGTGGCGGTACTCGATCACGCCCTTGAGCATATGGATGAATTCGGTGCCGGGGTGTTCGAAGACGGGGAAGCGTTCTGCCTCGTCTTCCATCGTGATCAGGAACGGCTCGAAGAGTTTGCGCGGTCCCTGGTCGTAGGCGAGCAGATGGTAGGTGTGGCCGCGTTTCGTGCCCTTGCGGACGACCTCCATTCCAGCGCCCTTCTTGACGAGTTGGGCGCCACCGTGCGGTACGTCGAAGTTGCGAAACAGCGTCGACATCGACACGCCCAAGGCCTGCGCAATGCGGTTGAGTACGTCGAGTCCGGTGGAAGTCTGCGCGTTTTCGATTTTCGAAAGCATTCCGCGGCTGATACCGGCCTGCTCGGCGACCTGCGCGATGGTCAGTCCATGGGACTGGCGCAACTCGCGGATCGTCGAGCCGAGATAACGTTCGAGCGGTGATTTGCTGTCGTCCCCGTTTTGCATGGTTGGCCTCGATGAAAAGGCAAGGTTAGCAGATCGCGACGTCGCGCCATGTATCGAAGGGAAGGCTCAGTCGCGCCCGATAGGTTTCAGGTGGGGAATCATTGTTGCATAACAATAAATTCCACCGCGAACATGCGGACATGCCTGCAGTGCGCCGATGGCGTCGCGGCATGCTCGTGCAGCCGGGTCATGCGCAGGTCGCGTGGCTTTTTCAAACCAGCGAAGGATGTTGTTGCAAGGAGTGGCGATGAACCTGAACGACGCGAGCAAGCTGCCCGTCAACGAGCTAGGAAGCGTGCCGCGCTTCGAGACGGCCGAAGACGCGCAAGCCTGGCTTTCACAGCAGGGCGTGAAATACGTGCTGGCGCAATTCGTCGATATTCACGGCGTGGCGAAAGCGAAGTCAGTGCCCGTTGCGCATCTGAAGAGCGTGCTGAAGGCGGGCGCGGGATTCGCGGGTTTCGCGATCTGGGGCGTCGGCATCGAGCCGAACGGTCCCGATTTCATGGCTGTCGGCGATCTGTCGACGCTCACGCCGATGCCGTGGCAAACGGGCCTGGCGCGCATCGTTTGCGACGGGCATGTGGATGGCAAACCGTGGACTTACGATTCGCGCGTGACGCTGAAGAAGCAGGTCGCGCGCATGACCGAGCGCAACTGGACGCTTTTTACCGGCCTCGAACCTGAGTTCTCGCTGCTGCGCCGCTCGGTGTCGGGCGTGCTCGAACCGTGCGACCCGAGCGATACGCTGGCCAAGCCGTGCTACGACTACAAGGGGCTGTCGCGCACGCGTGCCTTCCTGGAAAAGCTCACCGAATCGATGCGCGACGTCGGCATCGACGTGTATCAGATCGATCACGAGGACGCGAACGGTCAGTTCGAAATCAACTACACGTACACTGATTGCCTGACGTCGTGCGATCACTACGTGTTCTTCAAGATGGCCGCCTCGGAGATCGCTAACGAACTCGGCATGATCTGCTCGTTCATGCCGAAGCCGTTCGCGAACCGCCCGGGCAACGGCATGCACATGCATATGTCGATCGGCGATGGCGAGCGCAATCTGTTCGCCGACAAGAACGATCCGCTCGGCATGGGGCTGTCGAGGCTCGGCTATCAGTTCACGGCGGG
The DNA here is from genome assembly GCF_037126505.1 of Paraburkholderia bengalensis. NCBI lineage: Bacteria > Pseudomonadati > Pseudomonadota > Betaproteobacteria > Burkholderiales > Burkholderiaceae > Paraburkholderia > Paraburkholderia bengalensis. The sequence goes on along the minus strand of NZ_JACFYJ010000085.1, from coordinate 29,274 downwards.
TCTGCTTGCGCATGCGCCCGCGCTGGCGGCGCTGTGCAATCCGACCGTCAATTCATACAAGCGCCTCGTGGTGGGCCGCTCGCTGACGGGTGCGACGTGGGCGCCTGCCTATGTCAGCTACGGCGACAACAACCGCTCGACGATGGTGCGCATGCCAGGCGAGCGCATCGAACTGCGTCTGCCCGATGGCTCGTGTAACCCGTATCTCGCGACAGCGGCCGTGATCGCGGCGGGGCTGGATGGCATCGAACGCGAACTGTCGCCGGGTCAGCCTGCTAACGACAACCTCTACACGTGGTCGCCGCAACAATTGCAGGAACGCGAGATTGGCGTGCTGCCGCAGAACCTCGAACAGGCACTCGACGCACTCGAATCAGATCGGTTGATCTGCGACGCGCTCGGTCCCGTTGCCGACGAGTTCCTCAAATTGAAGCGCATGGAATGGCTCGAATACATGCGTCACGTCTCGGACTGGGAGCTGAAAAGCTACCTCGAATTTTTCTAGGCATCACGAGGAGGAAGAATATGTGTGGAATCGTAGGTCTGCTGGTGAAGACACCGGCACTACGCGAACGGCTCGGCGAACTGATGGTGCCGATGCTGATCGGCATGACGGAGCGCGGTCCGGATTCGGCGGGTCTTGCTGTGTTCGGCAAGGCAGTCGATGCGAGCCAGCGCAAGCTGAGTCTGTACGCGGGCTTCACGGAAGAAGGCGATCGTTTTGCATGGACGCCGCTGCTCGACGCGTTGAATGCCGCGATGGATGTGACGGCGCGTATCGACGCGAAAGGCAATCACGCCGTGTTGACGCTGCAAGGCAATGCGGAAAACGTAAAGCGCTGGCTGCACGAGCATTATCCGAAGCTGTATCTGCTGTCGACCGGACGTTCGATCGATCTCTACAAGGACATCGGCACACCCGCGCAGGTTGCGGATCGTTATGACTTTGCGAACCTGAAGGGCTCGCATCTGGTTGGCCACACGCGGATGGCGACGGAATCGGCTGTGACGCCGGATCGCGCGCACCCGTTCACGGCGGGCGAAGACTTCTGTCTCGTGCACAACGGCTCGCTGTCGAATCCCTATGGCGTGCGTCGCAAGCTGGAGCCGCAAGGCATTCACTTTGATACCGACAACGATACGGAAGCCGCTTGCCGCTTTCTCGAATGGCGTCTGCGTGAAGGCGATGCATTGCCGGAAGCGTTGCAGAAGGGGTTCGAAGAACTCGACGGCTTCTACACGTTCCTGATGGGCACGACCACGGAACTCGCGCTGATTCGCGATCCGTTCGCGTGCAAGCCCGCCGTCGTCGCCGAGAACGACGACTACGTGGCGATCGCGTCCGAGTTCCGCTCGCTCGCGCATCTGCCCGACATCAAGAACGCGAAAGTATTCGAACCCGCACCCGAGGAGATGTATGTATGGAAAGCGTGACATTCGACCTTGAGCGCGGATCGGTCAGGGAAGTGAACCAGTATCTGCACGGCGATGCCGCTGCGCTCAAAGACCAGCAGATCACCGTGACCTCGCCGAACGGCGCGCACAACATTGCGGTGGGCGTCGATGCCGACGTGACGATCACGATCGACGGCCACGCGGGCTACTACGCGGGCGGTATGAACAAGCACGCGAACATCGTGATCGAAGGCAGCGCGGGTACGGGCGTCGCCGAAAACATGATGAGCGGCAAGGTGCATGTGAAGGGCTTCGCGTCGAATGGCGCGGGTGCATCCGCGCATGGCGGGCTGCTCGTGATCGACGGCGATGCGGGTTTGCGTTGCGGCATTTCGCTGAAGGGCGGCGATATCGTCGTCGGTGGATCGGTGGGGAGCTTTTCGGCGTTCATGGCGCAGGCGGGCCGCATGGTGATCTGCGGCGATGCAGGCGACGCACTCGGCGACTCGCTCTACGAAGCGGTGCTGTACGTGAAGGGCGATGTGAAATCGCTCGGTGCGGATGCGCAGTTCGAAGCGATGACAGATGCGGACTTCGCGGCAGTTGCCTCGCTACTCGACGCAGCCGGCCTGAAGCACGATCCGCACGCGTTCAAGCGCATTGCTTCGGCACGCACGCTCTATCACTGGAACGCGGACGCGGACCAGGAATACTGAACACCGCATACGAGAACGTCCCCATGGAAAAGCCCATTCATTTCGCCCGCTTGCAGCAGGAAGAGTCGCAAGGCTACGACCGCAAGACGATCGATTACATCCATACCGCTGCACAGCGCGGACTCTATGAAATCCGTGGTCTCGGTGCCAAGCGCCGCGTGCCGCATTTCGACGACCTGCTGTTTCTCGGCGCGTCGTTGTCGCGCTATCCGCTCGAAGGCTATCGCGAGAAGTGCGCGACGCAGACGTTGCTCGGCACGCGCTTCGCGAAGAAGCCTGTCGTGCTCGACATTCCCATCACGATTGCAGGCATGAGCTTCGGCGCATTGTCGGCGAACGTGAAGGAAGCATTGGGCCGCGCGGCCACGGCAGCCGGCACGTCCACCACGACAGGCGACGGTGGCATGACACAGGAAGAGCGTCAGTCGTCGAAGACGCTGGTGTATCAGTGCCTGCCGTCACGCTACGGCTTCAATCCCGACGACGTGCGCCGCGCCGATGCCATCGAAGTCGTGATTGGCCAGGGTGCGAAGCCGGGCGGCGGCGGCATGCTGCTCGGACAGAAGGTCAATCCACGCGTGGCGTCGATGCGTACGTTGCCCGCCGGTGTCGACCAGCGTTCGGCCAGCCGACACCCTGACTGGACCGGCCCCGACGATCTCGCGATCAAGATTCAGGAACTGCGCGAAATCACCGACTGGGAGAAACCGATCTATGTCAAGGTCGGCGCGACGCGCACATTCAACGATGTGAAGCTTGCCGTGCACGCGGGCGCGGACGTGGTCGTGATCGACGGGATGCAGGGCGGCACGGCGGCGACGCAAACGTGCTTCATCGAAAACGTCGGCATTCCGACGCTCGCCGCCGTGCGTCAGGCCGTCGATGCGCTCGAAGACCTGAACATGAAAGGCACGGTGCAGCTGATCGTATCGGGCGGCATTCGTACGGGCGCCGATGTGGCCAAAGCGCTCGCACTCGGTGCCGATGCCGTGGCGATCGGCCAGGGCGTGCTGATGGCGCTCGGCTGCAATAGCGACACATACTTCAAGGACGGCACGCTGCATTCCGCTACGGCCGATTACGCGGCGCTCAACACGTCGCCGGGTTTCTGCCATCACTGTCATACGGGCAAGTGTCCCGTCGGCGTGACGACACAGGATGCCGTGCTCGAACAGCGCCTGCAACCCGAAGAGGGTTCGCGTCGCGTGCGCAACTATCTGAAGACGCTGAACATAGAGCTGACGACGATCGCACGCGCTTGCGGCAAGCAGAACGTCCATCACCTGGAGCCGGAAGACCTCGTCGCGCTCACGGTAGAAGCGGCAGCGATGGCGCGTATTCCGCTGGCGGGCACGTCGTGGATTCCCGGTCAGAAGTATTGATAGCGAAGTGATGCGGCGGGCGTGCGCGCCCGTCGCAAGTAGCCGCGATAACGCTTAGGCCTTTCTGCAATCCCTGCAGTTTCCGCAGTTCAGTCAAGTCCACACACTACCGTCAACGCTCGCCGCATGTCGCACGCGGCATGCCGCGGCGTTTTTCAAAGGATCGCACTATGAAAAGTCTGGTCAGATGTGTTGCGTTACTCACGATGCTGGCGCTCGCGATGCCGGCTTTCGCCGCCGACCCTGTGCCGAACAAGGGCGACACCGCATGGATGATCGTCGCGACGCTGCTCGTTGTGATGATGGCCGCGCCCGGGCTCGGGCTGTTCTACGGCGGTATGGTACGCGCGAAGAACATGCTGTCGGTGCTGATGCAGACGCTCGTCGTGTTCTGTCTGCTTGGCGTGTTGTGGGCGCTGTACGGCTATAGCGTCGCGTTCACCGAAGGCAATGCGTTCTTCGGCGGCTTGAGCAAGGCGTTTCTCGCGGGTGTCACGCCGGACACGACAGCCGCGACCTTCAGCAAAGGCGTGGTGATTCCCGAGTACATCTATGTCGCGTTTCAATTGACCTTCGCGGCGATCACGCCTGCGCTGATCGTCGGCGGCATTGCGGAGCGGGCGAAGTTTTCTGCTGTGCTGCTGTTCATGGTGCTGTGGTTTACGTTCTCGTACCTGCCCATCGCGCACATGGTCTGGTACTGGCCGGGCCCCGATGCGTACACCAGCGCCGCAGCGGGCGAAAAGGCGACGGCGACGGCTGGCTTCCTGTTTCAGAAGGGTGCAATCGACTTCGCGGGAGGGACTGTGGTGCACATCAATGCGGGCATCGCAGCGCTGGTCGGCGCGATCATGATCGGCAAGCGAACAGGTTATGGACGGGAAACGATGGCGCCGCACAACCTCACCCTGACGATGGTGGGCGGTTCGTTGCTGTGGGTCGGCTGGTTCGGCTTTAACGTCGGTTCGAATCTGGAGGCGAATGGCGCGGCGGCGCTCGCCTTCGTCACGACCTTGCTTGCGACGTGTGCTGCGACGGTCGCGTGGACCTTCATCGAATGGACGCTCAAGGGCAAGCCGTCGATGCTCGGCGCGGTGTCGGGCGCGATCGCCGGGCTCGTGGTGATTACGCCGGCATGCGGTTTCGTCGGACCGATGGGCTCGATCGTGATGGGATTCGCGGCGGGCATCGTGTGTTACTGGGGCGTGAATGGGCTCAAGCGCCTGCTCGGTGTCGACGATTCGCTCGATGTGTTCGGCGTGCACTGCCTGGGCGGCATCGTCGGCGCTCTGCTGACGGGTGTGTTCGCGTCGCCGCGGCTCGGCGGTACGGGCGTCTACGATTACGTCGCGAACAAGGTCGGCGACTACAGCATCGCCGATCAGCTGATCTCGCAATGCTGGGGCGTGGGGACGTCGCTGGTGTGGTCGGGCGTGGTGTCGGTGATCGCGTTCAAGCTGGTCGATATGACGATTGGCCTGCGTGTCGAACAGGATGGCGAGCGCGAAGGGCTGGATCTCAGCTCGCACGGCGAGAACGCGTACCACTCGTGAGCACCAGGCCCTACACCGGCATGCGGCGGCGGCGGCTGGGAGCGCGCGTCGCGCGGCCTGCGCAGCGCGCCGTGCGTGCCTGGGTGCGGTGCGGCGTGATGAGCGAACCGGCGGCAGCTCACATCGCGGGGCGGCATCAGGGCAAGATGGACGATAATATGGCATTCCAGCCGACGCGCTTTCGTTTGTGCGGCGCGCGGCGGGACCTTCGTCCATTTTCCTTATTGCCGCCTATGTCAGACCTCAGGATCGACCGCAACGCCAAGACTCTGCGCGAACTCACGCTGGACAAGCTGCGTGGTGCGATCGTGCAGGGTTATTTCCGTCCGGGCGCGCGGCTTGTCGAACGCACGTTGTGTGACGAACTGGGCGTGAGCCGCACGGTAGTGCGAGAAGTGCTTCGGCATCTGGAGACGGAAGGTCTCGTCGAAATCGTCGCGCGGCAGGGGCCGATTGTCGCGCGTCTCGACCCGGAGCAGGTTGGCGAGATTTACGAGCTGCGTGGTTTGCTTGAGGCTAACGCGGCGCGGGCCTGTGCAGATCGGTCGACGCCTGAACTCGTGCAGCAGTTGCGCAGTATCCGCAAGCACATCGAAGATGCGTTTGTGCAGCAGGATCTGCCGCGTGTGCTCGAATTCACCGAGCGGTTTTATGACGCGATGTTCGAAGGTGCGCAGAAGCATGTGTCGCTGACGGTTGTGAAGACGCTGAATGCGCGGATCAACCGGCTGCGCGCGCTGACGATTGCTACCCCTGGGCGAGGTGACGAGTCGAATCGCGAGATGAATACCTTGCTCGATGCAATCGAGCGGCGGGATGGGGAGGCGGCTTCGGCGGCGTCGTTTGCGCATATCCGGAGGACGGCTGAACTGGCGCTGAAGGTGCTGGCGGAGCAGGACGGCGCGGGGTGAGGTTGTGGTCACGGGTTGGTTTTCGTCTTGCGACGCTGGCAAAGAAAAGTAGGCAAAAGAAAGCCGCTGAACACCGCAAGTTCTTGTAATTGCCCACGGGCCCCCAACAGCCCCGTCCCGTCCGCGGCATCTCCCTTCTCGATGCCCGCTGCCAACGCTTTGAACTGGCTCCTCACCCACTTCACACACCCGCGTTCCCGCGCTGGTGCGATCAAATCTCCCAGGTTCTAAGGCGGCAAACTGTGTGTCGGCCTTCGCGACATATGCGCTTCACTCCAGACTGAAAACCAGGTCACGGCTCGAAAGCACGATCGGTGTCGTACGAGCGCTAAGGTGTGGAGCGCTACGACCTACCCACAGTTTGCCACCTGGGCGGCAGTGACCATTCGCTTCCGCTCGCTGCGCTACGAGTGATTGAAGCGGGCGAGGCGCCTGGCCGAGGCGCTGGCAACGGGCAGTGAAGGGCAAAACGCCGTTTGAAGTGGAGAACCCGTTGGGGGCCGTCAGGCGGTGTTCAAGAACGGGCGGTGTTAGCCCGCTTTCTTTGCTTTCTTTGCGGCGGCAAAGAAAGTAACTGCCGCCCCGCACAGGGGCAACGCTTGCGCCGCGAAGGCGCAACGCGGATGCCAGCAATGACCCGAACCAACCACACGGTTTTTCAATCGCCACACCAACCCATCTCATCCAAAAACATGCCAATAAGGGCATAACCCATATCATGGTATTCCATAATATTGACGCACTTGGTGCGGACCATAAGATGGCATACCATAATCTCAACGAAACACACATTTACGGCCCTGAGCCGCCGCAAGGAGAGTGATATGAAGCTGGCAGTGCGCAAACTGGTCACCTACGTCGAAGAGACCTTTATCGAGGGCGGCAAGGAAGCGCCACGTCCGCTGAAGCTGTTCGGCGCAGCAGCCGTGCTACGCAACCCATGGGCGGGACGCGGCTTCGTCGAAGATCTGAAGCCCGAGATCCACGGCCTCGCGCCGCAACTAGGCGAAATGCTGACGGCAGAAATGCTGCGCGTCGCGGGTTCAGGCGATGCAATCGAAGGCTACGGCAAGGCCGCCATCGTCGGCACATCGGGCGAAATCGAACACGCGTCGGCGCTGATCCACACGCTGCGTTTTGGCAACCACTACCGCAAGGCCGTCGGCGCGAAGAGTTATCTGAGCTTCACCAACCTGCGCGGCGGCCCGAACTGCCCGATCTCGATTCCGCTGATGCACAAGCACGACGAGGGTATGCGCTCGCACTATCTGACCGTGCAGTTCTCCATCGTCGATGCGCCCGCGCCCGATGAACTCGTGATCGCGCTCGGCGCGTCGATTGGCGGACGGCCGCACCACCGCATCGGCGACCGCTATCAGGACCTGAAGGAGCTCGAGTCCAATGAAGCCTGAACTCGCTCCCGTGCGCGCCGTGTTGCGTGGCGAAGCGAGCGGCACGAGCTACAGCGTGCACGCGTCGCAGTCCGCCGGTGCGCGCGAAACGGTAGTGCTGATTCACGGCGTAGGCATGAACCAGAGCGTGTGGGCGCCGCAGGTCGACGCGCTGACGTCCGCATTTCAGGTCGTCGTGTACGACATGCTGGGCCACGGCGACAGCGGACTGCCGACCGCCATGCCGACGCTCGACGAGTACGCGTCGCAACTCGATGCACTGCTCGATACGCTGAATATCGAGCGCGCTCATGTAGTGGGCCATTCGATGGGCGCACTGGTCGCACTCGAATTCGCGCTGGCGCATCCTGAGCGCACACTGAGCGTGGCAGCGCTCAACGCGGTATATGACCGCACGCCCGCGCAGCGCGCGGCGGTGATGAACCGCGCCGCAACGCTCGGCGATACGTCAACGGAAAAGCCCGCCGATGCGAGCACCGAAGCCGGCATCGACGCCACGTTGTCGCGCTGGTTCGGCGATCCGATTCCCGTGCACCTGACGCAAGCGGCGCAAGCCGTGCGCGGGCTGCTGCTGTCGGTCGATCCTGTCGGCTATGCACGCGCGTATCGGCTGTTCGCTTGTTCGGACGATGCCCATGTCGGCCGGCTCGCGAGTCTGTCCGTGCCCGCGCTGTTCCTCACGGGCGAATGCGACCCGAATTCGAGCCCGGCGATGTCGCGTGCAATGGCAGCCGCCGCGCCGCATGGCCGCGCGGAAATTATCGCGAGCGAGCGACACATGATGAACGTTACCGACCCCGCGCGCGTCAACGCAAGCCTGCTCGCGTTCCTCGCCGAAGCATCGGCTTCGAGCCTGGCGCAAACCGTCAACGGATCGATCTCTGGAGAACATCATGGCTGAGTCTCTCAATCCGCAGCCTTTCGATATCGCGGAGTTCCGCCGTGCACTCGGCGCGTTCGTGACGGGCGTGACCGTTGTTACGACGATCCAGCCCGACGGCTCGCCGCGCGGCTTCACGGCGAACTCGTTCACATCGGTGTCGCTCGATCCGCCGCTCGTGCTGGTGTGCATCGCGAAAACGGCCTCCAGCTATAAGGTGTTTTCGCAGACGAAACACTTCGCGATCAGCGTGCTCGCTGAAGATCAGAAGAACGTGTCGGGCGTGTTCGCATCGAAAGCCGCCGACAAGTTCGCGCAAGTCGCCTGGTGCGCGCGCTCGACGGGTGCGCCTGTGATGGATGGCGCGGCCGCGAGTTTCGATTGCACGACACATGACGTGGTCGATGCCGGCGATCACATCATCCTGATTGGACGCGTAGTCGATTTTATTCATACCAGTTCGTCGCCGCTCGGCTATTGCCGGGGCGCGTATGTGAACTTCAGTCTGTCGCAGGAAGCACTTGCGGCGGCGGGTGCACGTGCGCAGGTCGGTGCGATTCTCGAGCATCGCGACGGTCTCGTGCTGCTGGATACGCCCACGGGTCTGCAACTGCCGACGGGACAGAAGCTCGAACCCGCAAGCGACGCAACGAGCCTGAACGGCGTGCTCGCCAAACTCGGTCTCAAAGTCCATCTCGACTTTATTTTTGCCGTGTTCGAATCGGGTAGCGGATCGTCGTCGAGCGTGCAGATCTACTATCGCGGCCGCGTGATCGAGAGCGGCGCGGCATGGATGGACAGCGCGATGCGCATCGTGCCGCTCGGGTCGATTCCATGGAAAGAACTGCGCGACGACGCCGTGCGTTCGATGCTGGAACGCTACGTGCGCGAACGCAGTGAAGACGCATTCGGCATCTATGTCGGCGATACGGAAGCGGGCACCGTGCAGACACTCGCACTCGCGCACTGATCTTTCTGTGCGCCCCGCTGCGCGCAAAGCACAACTCGCAGTTGCCATCGGAGAAAACACATCATGAAGTTTTCGTTGTTCCTGCACATGGAGCGGTACGACAACACGCGGTCGCACCGCGAACTGTTCGACCAGATGACGGAGCTGGTGCAACTGGCGGAGCGTGGCGGATTCGAAACCGCGTGGATCGGCGAGCATCACGCAATGGAATTCACGATCGCGCCGAATCCCTTCGTCAATCTCGCGTATCTCGCGGCGAAGACGGAGCGCATCCGTCTCGGCACGGGCACGGTGATCGCGCCGTTCTGGCATCCGATTGCACTCGCAGGCGAAGCGGGTATGGTCGATGTTGCGAGCAATGGACGTCTCGATCTCGGCATCGCACGCGGCGCTTACTCGTTCGAATACGAGCGCCTGTTGCCGGGACTGGACGCGATGGGCGCGGGCGCACGCATGCGTGAACTGGTTCCCGCGCTGCGCAAGCTCTTCAAGGGCGATTACGCGCATCGGGGCGAGTTCTGGTCGTGGCCGTCATCAACGCCGGTGCCGCGTCCGATCCAACAACCGCATCCGCCGATGTGGCTCGCCGCACGCGATCCGAATTCGCACGCATTTGCGATTGCAAATGGATGCAACGTGCAGGTGACATCGCTGGCTTCAGGCGATGCCGAAGTCGTGAGCCTGATGGAACGTTTCAACGCTGCTTGCGCAGCGCATCCCGACGTGCCGCGCCCGCAAGTGATGATGCTGATGCATACGTTCGTCGGCGCGGACGCGGCTGAAGTGGATGGCGCTGTCGAAGATCTTGCAACGTTCTATCGCTACTTCAGCAAGTGGTTCAAGAACGAGCGTCCCGTCGAGCAGGGCTTCATCGAGCCGCTGACGGACGCGGACGTCGCGATGTTCCCGCAGTACTCGTCCGAAGCGATCCGCAAGAACCTCGTGATCGGCGAGCCGAAACAGGTGATCGCGCGATTGAAGGGCTACGAGGAACTCGGCTACGACCAGTACAGCTTCTGGCTCGACAACCACATGAGCTTCGAGCGCAAGCGCAAGTCGCTGGAGCTGTTCATCTCCGACGTGATGCCTGCCTTCGCATCCCGCTGATCCAACTGACGCAACGCAGTAACCGAACTTGGAGTGGCTGACATGGTCCAGCGGTTCCAGCAATACATCGATGGAGCGTTCGAAGATGCGCGCGAGCAGTTCGACAGCATCGATCCATCGACGGGCGACGTGTGGGCCCAAATGCCCGCCGCCAGTCCCGACGATGCCGATCGCGCAGTGCAGGCCGCCCATCGCGCATTAACCGATACGGCGTGGGCGAACCTGACGGCGAGCGCGCGCGGCAAGCTGCTGTACAAGCTCGCCGATCTAGTTGCACAACACGCGCCGCGTCTTGCGGAACTCGAAACGCAGGACACGGGCAAGATCATCCGTGAGACGCGTAGCCAGATCGGTTACGTGGCCGAGTACTACCGCTATTACGCAGGTGTTGCCGACAAGATTCAAGGCGCGTGGCTGCCCGTCGACAAGCCCGATATGGAAGTGACGTTGCGGCGCGAACCTGTCGGCGTGGTGGCGGGCATCGTGCCGTGGAATTCGCAGCTGTTTCTGTCGGCGGTGAAGATCGGCCCGGCGCTGGCGGCGGGTTGCACGATCGTCCTCAAGGCATCCGAAGAAGGTCCCGCGCCTTTGCTCGAATTCGCACGGCTCGTGCATGAAGCGGGCTTTCCGAAAGGCGTCGTCAACATTGTAACCGGCTTCGGCAACGACTGCGGCCGCACGCTGACGAGTCATCCGCTCGTATCGCGTATCGCGTTCACAGGCGGTCCAGAAACTGCGCGACACGTGGTGCGCAATTCGGCGGAAAACCTTGCGTCGATGTCGCTGGAACTGGGCGGAAAATCGCCCGTGCTGGTATTCGACGACTCCGATCTCGATAGCGCATGCAATGCCGTCGTCGCGGGCATTTTTGCGGCGACGGGTCAAAGCTGTGTCGCGGGCTCGCGCCTCGTCGTGCAGCGTGGCATTCACGATGCGCTGATCGAACGGCTGATCGCAAAGGCGCAGGCGATCCGCATCGGCGATCCGCAGGACGTGGAAACCGAAATGGGCCCGCTTGCTACGCGCCGTCAACTCGAACATATCGAACACGTGCTGCGCGCAAGTATCGAAGCGGGCGGCCGCGTGGTGACAGGCGGCAAACAGCCGGACGGCGTGGGCAAGGGCAACTACTTCCAGCCGACCATCGTCGATTGTCCGCACGCAAAAGTGCCGAGCGTGATGGAAGAACTGTTCGGCCCGGTGCTGAGCGTCGTCACGTTCGATACGGAAGCCGATGCGATCGCGCTCGCCAACGACACGCGTTACGGCCTCGCATCCGGTGTCTTCACGCGCGATCTCACGCGCGCGCATCGACTGACGCGTGCCTTGCGCGCGGGCATCGTGTGGGTGAATACGTATCGCGCGGTCTCGCCTATCGTGCCGTTCGGCGGCTATGGACTGAGTGGCCTCGGACGCGAAGGTGGGCTCGAAGCCGTGCTCGAGTACACGCGCACCAAGTCGGTCTGGATCCGTACATCGGACGAACCGATCGCCGACCCGTTCGTAATGCGCTAGAACCCAACTCTCGAGGACGCCACATGTACTACGAAATCCGCACGTACCGCATCAAGACGGGCGCGGTGCCCGCTTATCTGAAGCTCGTCGACGAAGAGGGCATCGAGTTGCAGAAGCGGTATCTGGGTCAGTTGATCGGCTACTTCTTTTCGGAGATCGGCCCGCAGAACCAGATCGTGCATATCTGGGCTTATCCAAGTCTCGACGAACGCGAACGCCGCCGTGCGGCGCTTGCTGAAGATGCGACGTGGAAGGCCTTTGCGCCAAAGATTCAGGCGCTGATGGAAGAGATGGAAAACAAGATCATGAAGCCAGCGCGTTTTTCGCCGCTTGCCTGAGTCTGAGAGTGAACGTTCGACTGGCCGCCATACACATTGCCTCGATACCCCACCGTTTCCTGGAGATTGACATGAGCAGCAGAAGCACTTCGTTTATCGCGCCGCTGATCGCATTCTGCGCGGCAACTCTCGCGGCGGCGCCCGTTCTCGCCGCAGATCCCATCGTCTTCACGAGCTGGGGCGGCACCACGCAAACGTCGCAACAGAAGAACTGGGCGCAACCGTTCACGCAGGAAACGGGCATCAACGTGCTGATGGATGGCCCGACCGACTACGGCAAGCTCAAGGCAATGGTCGACAGCGGCAATGTGAACTGGGATGTCGTCGACGTCGAAGGCGATTTTGCATATGCGGCGCAAAAGGCCGGACTGATCGAACCAATCGACTACTCCGTCGTGAAGAAAGACGAACTCGATCCGCGCTTCTCGACGCCGGATGCTGTTGGCAGCTTCTACTACTCGTTCGTGCTGGGCTACAACAAGGCGAAGTTCGCGAGCGCGCAGCCGACCACCTGGGCCGATCTGTTCGACACGAAGAAATTCCCCGGCAAGCGCACGTTCTACAAGTGGTCGGCGCCCGGCGTGCTCGAAATCGCGCTGCTCGCCGATGGCGTGCCGCCCAACAAGCTCTATCCGCTCGATCTCGACCGCGCATTCAAGAAGCTCGACACGATCAAGGGCGACATCGTGTGGTGGAGCGGCGGCGCGCAATCGCAGCAACTGCTGGCATCGGGTGAAGCGCCTATCGGCATGTTCTGGAATGGACGTCTGCATGCGCTCGAACAGACAGGCGTGCCGGTCGGCATTTCGTGGAATCAGAACCTGACGGCCGCCGACATGCTGGTAATTCCGAAGGGCGCGAAGCACAAGGCGGAAGCGATGAAGTACCTGGCCGCCGCAACCAGCCCTCAAGCACAGGCGAAGTTCGCTACGGAAACAGGCTACGCGCCCATCAACGTGAAATCGGCCTCACTGATGTCGCCCGCCGCCGCGAAGACGCTGCCCGATCAGTACAAGACTTCGCAGATCAATCTCGACATGAAGTACTGGGCCGAGAACCGCGATGCCATCGCCAAGCGCTGGTACGCGTGGCAGTCGAAGTGAGCACACACGGCGCGCGAAGCATTGCACAGTGATCGAAGTGGATGGGAGACACCATGCCTAATGTTCTGAGTACCGTCGCGCATCCCCCCCGCGACGGCCACGCGCCGGCGGCGCGACTGGCGCAGCGTGCGCCTGCTGATGCCCGCGCTGCTGCTGCTGGTGATCTTCTTTCTGCTGCCTGTGCTGTCGCTGCTGTTGCGCAGCGTGCTCGAACCGTCGCTGGGGTTGCAGAACTATGCGCAGCTGGTCGGTTCGACGACGTATCTGCGCGTGTTCGGCAATACGTTCCTCGTGGCGGGCGTGGTGACGCTGGCGACGCTCGCGATCGGCTTTCCGACTGCGTGGCTGCTCGCCATCGCGCCGCGCAAGCTGAGTTCGCTGCTATTCGCGGTCATGCTGCTGTCGATGTGGACCAATCTGCTGGCACGCACCTTCGCGTGGATGGTGCTGCTGCAACAGACGGGTCCGATCAACCGCACGCTGATGGCGCTCGGCATCATCAGCGAGCCGCTCACGCTGGTGAACAACCTGATCGGCGTGACGATCGGCATGACGTACATCATGTTGCCGTTTCTCGTGATGCCGTTGCACGCAACCTTGCGCAGCATCGATCCGTCGACACTGCGAGCCGCGGCGATCTGTGGCGCTAGCCGCTGGCAGGCTTTCTGGCGCGTGCTGGTACCGCTGGCGATGCCGGGTGTCGCATCGGGCGCGTTGATGGTGTTCGTGATGGCGCTCGGTTACTTCGTGACGCCTGCATTGCTTGGCGGCGCTTCGTACATGATGCTCGCCGAACTCATTGCGCAGCTCGTGCAGCAATTGCTGAACTGGGGTCTTGCCGGTGCGGCTGCGTTCGTGCTGCTGGCTGTCACGCTTTCGCTGTATGCGTTGCAACTGCGCTTCACGGGCAGTGCACATGCAAGTTTGGGAGGCCGATAACATGCTGCTCGATTTCGACCGTCTGGGCATGCTGCGCTGGGCCTTGCTCTCTGTTGGCGCGGCCGTCGCACTGTTCCTTCTGCTACCGATCGTCTTCATCGTCGTGCTGTCATTCGGCGATTCTCAGTGGCTGATCTTTCCGCCGCCGGGCTGGACGCTGGAGTGGTATCGCCAGTTGTTCACCGACGCCGGCTGGATCGACTCGCTGCTCACCAGCGCGAAGCTCGCGGTGATCGTAACCGTGTTGTCCGTGCTGATCGGCTTTCTCGCGTCGCTGGCACTGGTGCGCGGCAGGTTTCGCGGACGCAATGCCGTGCAGGCGTTCTTCCTGACGCCGATGGTGCTGCCCGTCGTCGTGCTCGCCGTCGCTCTGTATGCGTTCTTCCTGCGCATCGGCCTGAACGGAACGATGATGGGCTTCGTGATCGGCCATCTGATCATTGCGTTGCCTTTCTCGATCATATCGATCAGCAACTCGCTCGCAAGCTTCGACACAGCGCTCGAAGATGCCGCGCTGATCTGCGGTGCGTCGCCGCTCGAAGTGAAGCTGCGCGTCACGTTGCCCGCGATCCGCCTCGGCGTCTTCGCGGCTGCGATCTTCTCGTTCCTCGCATCGTGGGACGAAGTGGTGGTGTCGATCTTCATGGCGAACCCCACGCTGCAAACGTTGCCCGTGCGTATCTGGGCGACGCTGCGGCAAGACCTGACGCCCGTCGTCGCGGCGGCGTCTTCGTTACTGGTTGGCCTGACGGCTGTGTTGATGCTGGCGGGCGCCGTACTGCGGCGGCGCGCGCGATAACCAAGGTGAACGA
Organism: Paraburkholderia bengalensis; assembly: GCF_037126505.1. NCBI lineage: Bacteria > Pseudomonadati > Pseudomonadota > Betaproteobacteria > Burkholderiales > Burkholderiaceae > Paraburkholderia > Paraburkholderia bengalensis. Next base: position 14,241 of record NZ_JACFYJ010000085.1, on the reverse strand, counting down.
CATGACTGCATTCCTCCAAATCCAGCGCCTGCGCAAAACATACGATGACGTCGTCGCCATCGATCAGGTTTCTCTCGATGTGCGCAAGGGCGAATTCATGACGTTCCTCGGGCCGTCCGGTTCGGGCAAGAGCACGACGCTGTACATCGTCGCGGGCTTTCAGGAGCCGAGCGAAGGACGCGTATTGCTCGAGGGCAAGCCATTGCTTTCCGTTGCGCCGAACAAGCGGAACATCGGCATGGTGTTTCAGCGCTACACGCTTTTTCCGCATCTGACGGTGGGCGAAAACGTCGCGTTTCCGTTGCGCGTGCGCCGCCGTCCTGAAGCGGAAGTGAAAGCGAAAGTGGAGCAGATGCTCAAGCTCGTGCATCTGTCCGAATGCCGCGACCGCATGCCCGCGCAACTGTCGGGCGGACAGCAGCAGCGCGTCGCGATTGCGCGTGCGCTCGCCTACGATCCGCCCGTGCTGCTGATGGACGAGCCGCTGTCCGCACTCGACAAGAAGCTACGCGAAGAAATCCAGCTCGAACTGCGCCGCATCCATCAGGAAACGGGCGTCACAATTCTCTATGTGACGCATGATCAGGAAGAAGCGCTGCGTCTGTCGGACCGTATTGCGGTGTTCAACAAAGGGCGCATTGAACAGGTCGGCACGGGCGAGGAGCTGTATGCGAACCCTGCGTCGCGCTTTGTCGCGAGCTTTATCGGCAATTCGAATTTCCTGCCCGTGCGCGTAACGTCGCACACCGATGGACGCATGAACGGCGTGTTCCCGAATGGTCATCAGGTTACGTCCGGCAGTTTCAACCCGGCGCTCACGGCGGGCGACGACGGCACGCTGATGATTCGCCCGGAGCAAATGCGCATCCACGCGATGCGTGATGCGAATGGCACAGCAGGCTTGCCGGTCACGGTGCGCGACATCACGTATCTCGGCGATGCGATGCATTACGCGGTGGCAACGCCATGGCAACAGCAAATCTCGATCCGCATGCCCGCGGGACAGCGCCATGATAGCGGGCTGTCGATCGGCACGAACGCGCTCGTCGATTGGGATACGCGCGACGTGCGGCTCTTTGCTCAAGCGTGACGATTGCCATGAGTGATGCACTGCCATCGCTGAAGGTCGAACGCCGCACCACGACGCTGCGCGAACTCGCGCTGGAGAAAATGCGTGCAGCGATCGTCGATGCGCATTTTCGTCCGGGCGAGCGGCTTGTCGAGCGTTCGCTGTGTGAGGAGCTGGGCGTGAGCCGGACGGTCGTGCGCGAAGTGTTGCGGCATCTGGAGACGGAAGGGCTGGTCGATTCGATTCCGAACCAGGGGCCGATAGTCGCGATACTCGATCTCGATACGGCTGCCGAGATCTACGAAATACGCGCGTTACTGGAGGGCGAAGCCGCAATGGCCTGCGCGCAGCACGCCGACGAAAGCACGCATGCGGAGCTGGCCGGCTGTATCGAAAAGATCCAGGCCGCGTTTGATGCGCAGGATCATCAGGCCGTGCGCGCCTTCACGTCTGCGTTCTACGAATGCATGTTCACGGGCGGCAAGAAGAGCGTGGCGTGGGGCATCGTGCAATCGTTGACGGCGCGTATCAACAGGCTGCGTGCGTTGACGATCGCATCCGATGACCGCGGCCGCCAGGCTGTTCAGGAAATGCGCCGGATCCTCGCGGCGATTCGCGCACGTGCGCCCGTTGAGGCACGCGATGCCGCGACCGCGCACGTCGAGCGCGTGGCCGAGATTGCACGTCATGTACTGCGTGAGGGACAGGAAAGCGCGGAGACGCGCGGCAGGTTAGGGCCGGTAAGCCATCGCGGTCCGGCTGAACTCGAAAGGGAGCGCTGATTCGCTAGCGAACTGGAGCAGGAACTTTCATCAACGCATCGGGGAGAGCGTGGGCATGAATACAGGATCATCCGGCACGGGTGACGTCGGCGTAGACATGGCGTCCAACGTATTCGATGGACAGCGGGATTCTGCATGCGCTGATCTACACGGGTTACTCGCTGGGCGGCATAGTCGTCGCGCTGCTCGCGATCGTGTGGCCGCCGTCGCATGGCTGGCGGGGACTTTTTTTGGCTCGGCGCTGCTCCTCTTGTCGTGCTGCCTTTCGTTGCACGTTATTTGCCGGAGTCGCTGGAGTTTCTGATCGAGAAAGGCAGACCCGGTGATGCACGTTCGCTTGCCCGAAGGCTGGGTATTCCCGGCGCAGCGATCGATGCTACGGCTTATGGCCGTGGGGCTCGTGGCGTGCTGGCGCAAGCGGGTGCGCCGCTGCCCTGGAACTTCTATGCCTTCGCGGCGGTGGGCGTTGCGGCAGGGATCATGCTGATGCTCGTGCCTGCTAGCACGCCAGACGGTCAATCCGCCAACTGAGCGCGGCGACCGGGGAAGTTGAAGTTGCTACTATCGGGTGTTACCGCCGGGCCACCCGGCGGCACCACTGAATCCCCAATCATTCTTCACTAATTGAGCGACTCTACGATACGACTGTGGTGGCCTGCAGTTGCATCGGCGATCAGCCATGCACGCAAATCGACTCTGGCAGGCGCGTAATATAGCGTTGTAAGTTCATCGGGACATCCGGTGCGCAGACTGAGTGGCTGCCTGCCGGGTCACAGCGCGATAGTCCGCTGAGGACATCGGAAGAGGACTTCACGCATGCCTGCCGACGCACCCCTGCATCTTCGCCTTGCCACCGAAATCAGGGGCTGGCCGTTGGTGCACGCGGCCATTGGCCTGGCACCGTTTGTCGTCCTTGCGATGGTGACGGGTAACGCGCTGTGGATCAAGGCGTCGCTCCTAACGATCGCGACGATGATCGCCGAAGACAGGCTAGCGATGCGTCCCATAGGCGTGCTGGCGCACGGACTGGTGGTTATCGGAGCAACCTATCTTTTGGTGCTTGCTGAACGGGTGCCGGCATTGTTCGTCGTTGCCTGCATGCTGCTCGCGGCGGGTGTGATCCTGCTCGCTTCGCGCGGCAGGAAGCTGCGCACGCTCGGCAACTGGACCTTTGTGCCCGTCCTGATTCTCGCCAACGATCTGCACGGAGGGCGCAGCATCGATGCCTTGATGCACGCTGCGCCTGCTTCGCTGCCGTATCTGCTCCTCGCGCTCGTGCCAGCGCTGGTGTCGGCGTATATCCGCTCGCGCGGCAAGACGGCGGCCCGCTGGTCGCGTCTCGACGATTTCGGCACGCGCGCACCCTACGCGGAAGACCTGATCGCGATGGTCGCTGCCGTCGGCATCACGGCGGTGATGGTCGAATACGGGCACATGGATCACGCGCAGTGGGTGATTTGGGGTGCCGCAAGCATCGTCACAGGTGCAGTGGATACGGCGCAAACGAAACTGCAGAACCGCGCTTTCGGCGTCATTGTCGGGGTGCCGGTCGGCGTGCTGCTCGGGCAGTACGTGGTGCCGCACTCGAGCATGGCCGTGACGCTTGCTACGCTGGCCGCGTTTCTCACGCTCGTCACTTTTCAGCGCTACGTAGTCGAATATTCCTTTCGCTGTGTTTTCGTCTCGCTTGCGATCGTGCTCGCGAACCAGTCTGTCGTCGATGCGTTCGAGCGGCTCACGCATGTACTCGCGGGCGGTCTCATCGGGTTGGCTTGCGTGGTTGGGGTGCACATCGCGGCACGCCGTTTTTTGCGGTGATCTTTCCGTTCACTTGCTTTCGTCGACACGGATGGCCCAGGCCATCGCGTCGAAGTCACACGCTCTGGCCGGATTGTTTGGTACGCCCAGCGGAATACGCCCCTGCTAAACTCGCCCGATTAGTCTCTGAGTAATCCGATCATGAAATGTAGTTCAAAAGGTGGCCTTGTCTATTCCACCGATGGTGGGCGGATGTGTTGAATGTAAGCAGGTGCTTGCGAAATGTGTCTGCAAGGCCGTTGCCAGGGTACAACCGGTGGGCGATGGTGTGGTACGGGTGACTCTGGTGTCCAAGGGCCGGGGCGGGAAAAGCGTGACGATCGTCAAAGGGCTGGCGCTCGATCCTCTTGCCCTTGCATTGCTAGGCAAGCAGTTGCGCACGACTTGCGGTTCCGGTGGAACGGTCAAGGATGGCGTGATTGAAGTACAGGGCGACCATTGCGAGCGAATCATCGAAGCGCTCAGAAAGGACGGGCACACTGCAAAGCGGGCCGGGGGATAATTGCGCTAGTGAGCGGCGGCGCGATCTCCGTCGGTCTAAAGGCCATCAACAAGGGTGTCATTGGGAGGTGTCAGGAATTTCGTGTGCTGAGGCCGGTTAAAAGATCTCAGCTCATGGCGCTCGTGAATCGCTCGCCGAACAGAATGGCGAACTGATTGACTGCTTGCCGCCAGGTGATAGGTGGCATCTTCCAATCCTTTTCGATGTTGCGCAAGGCCAGGTACAGCAGTTTGCTGGCGGCCTCGTCGCTGGGGAAGTGGCCGCGGTTCTTGACGATCTTGCGCAACTGCATATGCATGCTCTCGATCGCGTTGGTCGTATATATGATTTTGCGTACTTCTGGCGGATAGGCGAAGAACGGGATGACCTGCTCCCATTGGCGCTGCCACATCGCGGCGACCGTTGGGAATTTCCTGCCCCATTCGCTTTGAGAGAAGGCTTGCAGCGCCGCCTCGGCGGCTTCGGCGGTGGCGGCCTGATAGATCGGCTTGAGCGCGGCAGCCAGCGGCTTACGGTCCTTCCAGCTCGCCAGATTCAACGAATTGCGGATCAGATGCACGATGCAGGTCTGGATCTGGGCAGCCGGATACACCGCCTCAATGGCTTCGGGAAGCCGCGCAAGCCGTCGACGACGGCGATCAGGATGTCGTGCAGGCCGCGGTTTTTGAGTTCGTTGAAGACCTTCAGCCATAACTTGGCGTCCTCGGTTTGCTCGATCCACAAACCCAGCCCTTCCTTGCGGCCGTCGCCCCGAATGCCCAGCGCGAGTACACCGCCTTGTTCCTGACCGTCTCCTCGTCGCGGATCTTCAGCCGAAGTGCGTCGAAATACATGATCGGGTACATCGCCTCGAGCGGACGCTGTTGCCACTGCTCGACTTCGGCCAGTACCTCATCGGTGACGGTCGAAATCAGGTCGGGCGACACTTCGAGCCCGTACAGCTCCAGCAAATGGCCCTGGATCTCGCGCACGCTCATGCCGCGCGCGTACATGCTGATGACGTGATCGTCGAAGCCCGGCAGCCGACGCTGATATGTGCCCACCAATTGCGGCTCGAACGTCGCCTGCCGATCGCGTGGAATGTCCAGATTCAGTTCGCCGTTGGGCGTGGTAACCGTCTTGTGGCTTGTGCCATTGCGGTGGTTGCCGGCATTGCCTTGCTCCGCCTCGCTCTCCAGGTGATGCGTGAGCTCCGCCGCGAGCATGCGCTCAGCCAGTTGCTTCTTCAGCTGCCCGGCCAGCCCCGATTCGCCGAGAACCGACTCGGCATCCTTGTTCTGAATCTGCGCCAGCAGTTGATCGATCAGCTCATCGGGGAACAGTTTCGGCGCCTTCGCGTTCTTGTTCTTCCTGGTCACAGTTGCTTCGGTCATAGGACGTAATTTCCGTTATCGTCTCATGACCTCGGCACACTAAATCTATGGTCACTCCCATTTTTGCAAGGCTGATTTTTGATGTTGCGGATTGGCTTGCGTAAATCTATCCGGCGTCGTTGTGGAGATAGCTGTCCGCGCCACGATGAGAGTCGCGCCTGATGATCCTGAAAAAAATCTTCGGCTTCGGAAGCTAATTTAGTGTTCAGGTTGTCCGTCAGGCCGGTGTGCCGTTCACGTCATCAAATTTCAGCGATCGCAAAACCAGGTGGGTGCACTTCGGTAAAACGTATGCGGAGTCCGACGCTCAGCTTGACATCGGATCTGCTCCCGCATTGAACGTGGTGTGGCGGGTAGCGAGAGCCCAAGCCGTTCGTGCGAGCTTGTTGGCCAACGCACAGGCCACTACGTTGGAATGTCGGCGTGCAAGCATGGCGCGAACCCACTCGGCCAAGCGGCCGGATTGCCGCTCGAGCCGCAGCATGTAGGCTCTGGCGCACTGCACCAGCAGACGCCGGATGTTCTTGTCACCTCGCTTGCTGATGCCTAACAGGTTAGCCCGGCCCCCTGTGCTGTACTGGCGAGGCACCAGCCCGAGCGAGGCAGCAAAGTCCCGGCCGCAGGCGTACTGCTTGCCGTCGCCCATCTCGGCCGCCAGCACGCTCGCCGTGACAGGACCGACACCGGGAATCGACAGCAGGCGCTGACCGAGGTCGTCGTCAGCGAGCTGCCGGACCATTTCCCTGTCGATCTCACCGATCTGTTCGCTGAGATACTTGAAGTGCGCATGTAGCCTCTCAAGGATCGAAATCAGGCGTGCAGGCAACGAATGCTCGGCAAGCACTGCCGGTAAGCGGACGATAACGGCTTGGCCAACCGGTAGGTTGATGCCGAATTCCAGCAGGAAACCGTGCATCTGGTTGGTCGTCTTCGTGCGGTCGCGGATCAGCGATTCGCGCACCCGATGCAAGGCCGATAGCGTTTGCTGTGATTCGGTCTTCGGCGTAACGAACCGCATGGACGGGCGCGATGCCGCCTCGCAGATCGCCTCAGCGTCCACGAAGTCGTTCTTGTTGCTCTTGACGAACGGCCGCACGAATTGCGGCGAGATGAGTTTGACCTGGTGCCCCAAATCAGCCAGTTTGCGCGCCATGTAATGCGCACCAGCACAGATCCTATGACGAAGGGTCCTACGAACCGATCGATACTATCGACTTGTCGTTACCAGCCCAAGGAGGAGATCATGCGCGCAAATCAAGTGGAAAACGCCCAGGTTGAGATCATTCTGGCCGCCTCACTGGAGTTGGCTGGCGCGAAATGGAAAATTGCGTTGCATGATGGTCGACGTGACCGACCCGCGATACACACAATCACCGAGCCCCACTCGGCAGCGCGTTTGCAGGCTGTTCTGGACCTGCTGACGGCCTACAGGGATAAGTGGTCACTCCCTTCAGATACGAGAATCGTGGTGAGCTACGAGGCCGGGCAGGACGGATTCTGGATACGATTAGACATTCGATCCCGCGAGCCCGCAATGTGTGCCGCTCAACGGGAATGCTCGCGGGATCGCAAGCGTCGCGCAAAAACCGACCGGCTTGATGTGATCAAGCTGGTCGTGAGCTTGCGCGCCTGGCTTCGCGGCGAACGCGAACGCATGCACGTCATCCAAGTTCCGTCGCTGCAGGACGAAGCATCCCGCCACCTTATGCGTGATCGGGCCCAACTACACAAGGAAGTACTGCAGCATTGCGACCGCATGCGCAAGCTTCTCATCACCTTTGGCTGTCGGGATCAACCCGACATCCGACAATTTGCAGGGCGGCTAGCACGCGACGACGTGAGGTGCTACGACGGCTCCCCCTTGCCGCCCGAGCTTCGGGAGCGGCTCTTGCGTGAATGCGAGCGGCTGGCACTGGCTCAAGAGCAACTCGCCGCTCTTGATAAGGCACGACAATCCCGTCTACCAGAACCCGTACGCCAGCGCATTCACCACCTCACACGCCTACAGGGAGTCGGGCGGCTCGGCGGCTCCAGACTGGTGCTGGAACTGTTCTGGCGACAGTTCACGAATCGCCGACAGGTCGGTGCGTGCGTTGGCCTCGTGCCGCAGCCCTACGACAGTGGCGAGATCCAGACGGATCAGGGCATCAGTAAACAGGGCAACGCGCGCGTGCGAGCCCTGCTGGTCGAAATGGCGTGGTCATGGATCCGCCACCAGCCGGCAAGCGCGCTGACACAATGGTTCAACCAGCGTACACAGGGTACGGGTCCAAACCGACGGCATCGACGGATTGCTATCGTCGCGGTAGCGCGGCGTCTTGCGATCGCGCTCTGGAGGTATCTCAAGGACGGTGTTCTACCCGATGGTGCACAACTGAAAGCAGCAAGAGCGAGCAACGGCTGACACTGACCGGAATACGTCGTTGGCGTTGACGTTCTGCGCCAGCCAGCTGAAGAGAAACATGCCCGTATGGAAGCCGAGTTGCAAACGCAACTGATCCACAGATGGGGCATGCTCCTGGAAAAGTTCCAGCGTAACGCGCATACAGGATGAGGCTGGCGCTTCCCCGCCGGCGGATAGAAGGTGGTAAGACGCTAACGTCTTAGGAGCGCGACACACGGCTTCAGCCCCGGCGATGTAGATCGGCCTTGCCGACAATACTCATGCGTCACAGGCAGTGCACAACTGATTTACGACACGACCGCAAGTCAGGAACGGTCTTGACAATTTACTTCTCATAGAAGGCTTCCATCACGACGGTGCACGCGTGGAATGTGGCGAAGAACTCGATGAGCTGCTTGCGGCTTACCTTCTTGCGAAACACCGCTCGACCGAGCTGATCCTGACCGTGGAGGTGAAACGAGTGTTTGCCCAGATCGATTCCAACCAGCGTCACGCTTTGCATGATGAGGTCTCCAGAAAGAAAACACCCTACAGAGTAGCGCGCATGTAGGGTGGGAGTGACCATCTCATTAAATCTGACAGGCTCACTCGCGGCGGTTCCTCACCGCTGTCAGCGGATCTCGATCTTGCGCACGGTAGATCGCGCGCTATCGGTGCGCGGCACTCGTATGTTCAGAACGCCTTTGTCGAAACGTGCGTCGACCTTGTCCAAATCGACGTCCTCGGGTAGCGGTATCGTGCGCAGAAAAGCGCCGTATGCGCGTTCCAGCCGGTAGCAACCCTGTTCCTCACTGCGCACGTCCTGCTTCTTTTCGCCGCGCAGCACGAGGGCGCCATTTTCAATGGTCATATGCAGGTCCTCGCGTTCGATGCCGGGCAGTTCCGCCGTCACCCGCAAGGCGTCACCCTCGTCGACGACATCGATATGTGGCTGGAATCGCGCTGGCGTAAAGTCGCCGAACCAACGGTCCAGCGCGCCGAAGCCCGCATACGGGTCATTAAAGAACCCCTGCATGATTCGCCAGGGATCGGCGTGTACCAGGCGTGCGATGTCCGTGCGCTCGGACGGCGGCCCCGAGGTGTCCGACGGTTTCGCCTTGTCATTCCGATCCGTCCTGTCCTTGCGAAGGAATCTGAACGGGTTCCATTTTTGCAAATCGGTGTCCATGGTCATCTCCGTTTCAGCATAAATGTTTGAGGAGCCTCATGCCGCTAGGCGGCGACGCCTAATACTCGCCGTCTACCAGCTTGACTGCGTACTCGAATGCAGCCCGCTGCGCTTCGCCTGCGCTGGACCAGCGTTCACCGAAGCGCGGCAAATGCCAGTCGGCCAGAACCGCGCCCCCGGATTCGATCCGCAGAATGGCGACGTAGCCGTCTGGCGCCGAGGTGCGTGCCACGACATATCGCACGGGTATCGTGCAGACACGAACTTCGTGACCTTTCCACACATGATGTGTTTCTTCGGGCATAGAACCTCCCTGCCATCATGTGGGCGGTGGCGGCGCGGGCACCACCGCGCACATCTTGTGGCCAGTGTGTCAGCCGGTCTTGACCTCGATACGCCGCGGACGCGCTTGTTCGTGGCGAGGGATCGTCAGCCTGAGCACGCCATCTGACAGATTCGCCTCGATCTTCGAGACGTCAAAGTCCGGTGAGAGCGTGAAGGTGCGCCCAAAATGTGGTTCCCGGACCTCGGCATGCTGCAGACGCAGGTTGGCGGGCGTGGGGACGACCGCCTCGGCCTCGATCGAGAGGTTTGCGTCGTGCACCCGCACATTCAGCTTGTCCCTGGTGACGCCGGGCAGGTCGGCCCACAGCGTGACGGCCTGGCCATCTTCATAAATGTCGACGGCCGGGACGATCGTCATGCGGCGCTCGGACTGTTCGCCCTGGTGCCGCGCGAGCGCGGACTGGTCGCGTGGAGCGAGTTGGGTGGTGTCGTTCATGATTGCCTCCCGGGTTACTGGACAGAAATTGCACGTGGCTTCGATGATTCGCGCTTGCCGACGGTGATCTTCAGGCAGCCATTTTCATAATGGGCCTGAACCTTGTCGGGGTCCGCCGTTTGCGGCAGTTCGATAACGCGCCGGAAGGCGCCGCTGAAGCGCTCCTGCGCATAGGTGCGCGTTTCATCGTTGGAGGCCTGCAGGGACGGCTTGCGCTCCCCGCTGATGCTCAGCACGCCCTTGTCGATCGATACGTCGAGTGCGGCCGCATCGACGCCCGGCGCGAATGCGACGATCTCAATCGAGTCGTCAGTAGCGCCGATATTGACGGCCGGGAACGTGCCGAAGCGGCTCGCGCGAATGCTCGACGGGAAAGTACCGAACAGGCTCGCCATCTGACGCTGCAAGCGGTCGAAGTCGCTGAACAGGTCGGTGCCGGAATAGAGATCGCTCATGATGCTGTCCTCCTCAAGTGACGCATTGAGGCGAACGGGCCTACGCGCTCCAGTTCGCCCGCCAGCGTCTGGCAAACAAATCGAAACACGCAGCGTGCGGCCGGTCGGGCACGACACGTCTGCCTGAGCGAAACTTAAGATAGGATTTGCGGCGGATTTTTCAAGGGCAAAACAAATTGACGCCGGCTTCCGCTTTACAAGCAGGTTCTCAGGCATCTTGAAATTTTTAGTCAGTGAAGCTAAGTTATACGCAGCTCAGGCAGTGCGCACGATAACCTATCGGCGCGCGCTGCGTGTTTCGATTTGTTTGCCCCGCAGCATGGCAGGCGAACTTGAGCGCGCAAGCCCGTTCTCTTCCTTGCTGCCTATAAGGAGATGACGATGAGCACCCTTCATTCACGTCCGCACATTCGTCCGTCCGAGCGCCTCGACCGCGCGGCGGGCGCTATTGTCGACGTCGTGCGCGCTTCCGCCAGACGGGCCCGCCGCGTGCTCCATGCGGAAGTTGTTGCGGTGCGACGCACGATCCGACGTATGTCCTCGCGCTTGAGAAAGCGCTAGCCGGCTTTAGTCGAGCAATGCATACGGCGGTTTCGCCGTTCCACGCAATTGCGGCCATCTGCCAGACCGGCGGAGCACGAGAAAGTGCTTTTTGTTCCTCTTCCGGGAAGTGAAGACGCGCACATGACGTGATTCCGCCCTCGGGCATCCACGGCATTAGTGAAGGATTTTTTTCCATGAATACTCGGTTGGTCATACTCGCGGCAGCGACAATGTGCGCGGGGACGGGCGTAGCGGGTGGTGCGCTAGCGGACATCCCGCCGCTGAATACATTTCCCATCCAACATGAGAACGGGCAAACCCCGCCGATCCAGCACGGCAACGGTACGTCCGCGCGGAGGAACTTTACGACGACGATTCACGACCGCGCCTCGACGTCCTGTGACCAAGAGGATGTGGCTGACATCCTCCAGGGCAAAAGGGGCGCGCCGGCTCCGACGCTGGTCCTGCCATATCTGAACCAGCGGGTGGCCCTCAGGGGCAGCGTCATTTGTCCCGGCTCTGGATCACGGTTTACGCCCGAGCCTGATGACGTGTTTCCGATCCGGTGAGGTGCCAGTGATTCGCCGCTGTGCAAGCGAGGAATGCATCTGACGGTAAGCAAGCGCGCGGCGGTGACCCTCGGAGGAGAAAAAACATGAATCCCTGCAATGCCGGCATGAGGTCGAACGACCAGCATTCCGAGGCACGTCCGCATGAAGGTCCTCGCCTGGATGGGACAGATGGGACCAGTGTTTTTTGGACCCCGCGCGAGCCAATACGACGCTCTGCGCAGTATCGCTGGCGGTACGTGCGGGAGCGGGCTGCGTCAGAACACCCAATGCGGCAATCCGACGGGGTTGTGGTCGCTTGAGGACTCAAGCCGTCGCGCATCGGCAATGCGCGGTGAGCCGATAAAAGCATCGCACCCTCCTCGAAGCCGTCCCCGCTTCGCTTTTTCGTCCATCAGGACATTTCGACGCGGCGCCGCGCGCGATCAACCGCTATCGAGAGGCGAGCATGTTCAAGACCTACCGCCGGCTGCGTTAGCAGAATTAACGGACACGGTTAGCGGTTTAACGGACACCATTAGCTGAAACTGCGAACTTCAACAACTGCCCGCCGTGATGACAGATGCTTTAGCGACGTCCTCCAAAATCGCTAATCTTCTAACGCGTCTGGGAGCAATGCATCCATTGTGGACGGCAACATTTCGTTAATAGTCCACTCACTCGAATTGTATGAGCGACGCCAAAGAACAAAAGGAACGGATTGACTGGATCGAAAAGCCCGCCGTCGAAATTTTAAAGGCTCACCATGCAACAGCGGACATCATCGCTCAGGAGGCGGCGACTACTAACCTGACAGGGTTGCTTGCAGGCGTCGCGGCCGGCCTCGCATACACGGGGCGGCGTTAGACGCTCAATCTGCAACGAGCCTCGGACCGTTTATGTGGGCGATGCACGGACGATGTTCGAGGTGGCCGCCTCGACACGCTCCCCGCTGGAGCCCGTTAGGTTGAAGAGGGGTTTTGTGTACGGTATCAATTGCGCTATCATTAGGTATCAAATGATACCTTAGTCGGGAGTCGCATGTCACTGATTACGCCAGAAGCAGTGGCCGCGGTCATGGAGCTGCGGCAGGTCCCGCACACGCTCGCGGAACTCGAGGCACTTGTCCGCGACGGCCTACCCAAGTCCGCGCTGCGCGCGGGCGTCGAACATGCGACGCAGGGTGCCGACGCCCGGCGTGCGCTACTTGCCCGCATCATCCCCGAAGCGACCTACAAGCGGCGCCGCGATCGGCTGACGCCAGACGAATCGGAAAAGACTGAGCGGCTGGCCAGGATCTTCGCGACGACGGCCTACGTCTGGAACGACGAAGAGGACGCGCGGGAATTCCTGTCGACGCCGCACCCGGAGCTCGAAGGGCGGGCGCCGCTCGATGTTGCGCTGACCGAGCTCGGCGCGCGCCGGGTCGAAGAGCTGCTTTGGAAACTGTTTTATGGGTTGCCGGCGTGAAGTTGTTTCGAATCGCCGACACTCGACACACGGTCTGGAGCGGCACCGGCGCGAGCGGCACCGGCGCGATGCTGGTGGGCGGCCGCTTCAATAGCCCGGGGCGACCGGTCATCTATGCCGCGTCGACCTTCGCCGGTGCGATGCTCGAGGTTCTTGTTCATGCGCGCATCGGCAAGGTACCGAAGACGCACGGATGGGTTGAAGCAGCGGTTCCCGACGATATTCGCGTCGAACGCCATTCGGCCGAATCGTTGCCGGGGGGTTGGGATGCGCCAGCACTACAGGCGGCAAGGGAGTTCGGCGACGCCTGGCTGACCGAGTCGCGTACTGCGCTCCTGATTGTACCTTCCGTCGTCGTCCGTGCAGAGTTCAACGTGCTGGTCAATCCCGCACACCCCGACGCGACGCGGATTGCCGTGACCGAGCCACAACCCGTGGTGTGGGACGAACGCCTCTTTGTAATGCCGTCGGTCGGACACACCTAGATTATGGTGGTGGTCGGCTAGCCTTGCCTCGACGCTTTGCTTCTCGAGGGAGATGGCCAGGACGTGACTTCTGGTTTAGTTCGCACTCGCCCAGTGCAGCGCCGTCTTATATTCTTCTTGTCTGGGTTGCCAAAGCCGACACGGCCGTCAGTCGAATATGAAAGCGCAGGAACTGTACTTTGCTGCGTGAGTAGACATAATAGTTTTTAGCGTAATGTTATTAGCTTATCTAAATAATACTGGTTGCTCGCCGATGGAGGAAGGCTCTCAGAAGTCGGCGAGGGAGCGCTACCAGGCCATTGATCGCAGAACTGGTTACGTCAGTCTGCCGACTGACGTTCCTGGCGCACAACATTTCTAGTGAATGTCTTGCATATACGCGATGTCGAGTTCGCCGGCGAGCTGGGCAAGGCGCTTGTCCAGGGTCCAGAGTGACGCCCCTGGAGTCATCAAGGTTGACGCAAGCAGCGTAAGGTCGCTGCTGCCACAACCTCGACCGTAAAGCTGTCTTGCCTCGATCAACTCCATTACCTCGGCCCATGTCGCGTGCGTCGCATGTTGTAGCAACCCGATGTCGCGGAGCGTCCGTGCGCGGGGCGCAGGCGGCGTGCCGCAGGCGAGTTCAACAAGCACCACTGGCCAGACGGATGTATCGATAAGGACGCTCATTGAGCCGACGGCGCCGCGGAACTATTATGTAAAGTTATGGATTCCTGACGAGACAACACCGCGGCGGCCTGGCGAAATCGTGAGCGAAATGTCGTTCAAACATCGAACATGACTTCCACTAGAGTTACATCTTCTCACTCGCCAGGATTAGATGATGACTCGAGCCTTCGTCTC
>NZ_JACFYJ010000084.1:0-36924 GCF_037126505.1 Paraburkholderia bengalensis | reverse complement strand
GCAGCACCTCGTCCGCGGCGCTCTCGGCTTGAGATATCTCTGGAAGCGCTGCGACGGCGACGCAGCAGCGATATTTTTCGCTGGCTGTGGACCGGACTATAAACCCGGTCGTGCTCATCATCAGCCGCCCAAATGTGCCATTTTCGGGCCGCCCGCTCGAAACCTGGATCCATCGCGGGGCGGCCTGTAAAGCAGCACTAAAGATGACTTGCAACACCGCCGTGAGCAACGTCGTTTGCAGCGCCCGCACGGTCACCATCGCGATAAGCCGTAGAACTCGTTGATGCGATTCTTTTCGCCACTTTTCTTAGCCTGCTCCAGTTCCTGCGTCAACTGCGCACGCGTTTTCCCTTTATTTCCTGACATTTCAGCTGGAGCCAACGAACCACCGCGGGATTCCGAGGCCATATCGTCTGGCGCCTGGGCAGCCGATGGCGGCGCACTCGCGCTCTGCGCCTCAGTCAACCGTGGACAGCCAAGCGACATGATCGGTGCGGCCGCTATCCCAAATAATCTAAGTCTGGATGTAGAAGGCATGATGTGCTTCATCTCAATACAGTACTGCCGCGGTCAGCGCGTCCAGTTTTGAAGGTGGTTGATGTCGAGCGCAAATCGCGTACGCAACCTCCTTTGCGATCAGGCTAGGAACGCCTTTCTCGCCGTGGGGCATCTCAAGGAACGCCTCGTCTACGTAATGCACTACCCGCCAGATCCCGGATACAGCCGTTTTGCCGCGCGTCATTGCCGCGATCCGACAAACGCAAACCCGACTGTTGTCCAGGTGTTCGCACCTACGGCAGTGATCTTCGCTCCTTAAACGACAGCTTCGACGTTCATTGATGTTCCGGTTCCAGACGCGCGACGCATCATTGAAAAACTTTCATCAAACACGTGCTTGCCCGTTGGCCGTGCACGCACCGAGCCACTGAACGAACACGATCCCTGCGTGCCCGTGAAAGAAAGATCCGGGCTGATCGTGAGTCTGGTCTCCCCCGTACTGCCTATGTTTCCCACCCAGGTGCCAATGGCTTCCGATATATCTACTGGCGTGTCGTAGGCGAACCTATAGGTCCCCCGTGGGATCGTGAAGCGAAGCGACGGCAGGGCTCACGGCCGAAGGTCCAAACCGGCTCTACACAACGACGCGCAGCAAATCGGCTGCCGAAGAAATCCCAACATGCTCATCAGACCCTGCAGCGACGCCTGGCGTCTGTCATCAGCGCCGCCGCCCCGAAGAGTAGCGTTCCGCCGCCCGCATCGGCGAGGGGATCGCGACGGTGAACGGACATGGCGAAGTGCATCAGCCGGGGGCCAACCATGATGGGTCACCTATATCGGTCAACGATGTCGAACAGACGACGATATGATGTAGCGACGTGCTTTTCAGGGCCGTAGCGACGCCGGGTATAAGTTGTTCGACATACCGTCAGCCTTTGAGGCATCCGAAACGTCATGCGCAAACGCCTACCTGTCAATTTCCCTAGGCGACGATGCTCATGCCAAAGTAGGCGTCTACTATATGCAACGTCTTTCCGAGCGGCCTTTGCGCCGCCAATCCGGTCACTGTGGGGCACGGCGAGCGAGGCAAGGAATGCATATCGTTCATCAAGGCACCGCCCCAAGCGCTTATCCGGCACTACCTCGCCACTCGCGAATCACCCTCTCTTGTACTATCCTTACTGAAAGGAAATCAGCCACGCTCCCGTCGATCGGATAGGGAGAAGCCTACAGAACAGGGGCACAAACAGCCTGCTGTCACACCTCGGCGGTTTGTGTGCAATCAAGTAGCGCATGCGAGGAGCTGAAAGAGCCAAGGAGCCTGCCATGAAAGCACGCGTTCTTGCTTCGCGAGCCGGGATTGTGCTCGCTCTGATAATGTTGTTTGTTCTGAATTCATACGCAGAACGAAAAAATGAATTGGAACAGATCCCATCACGAAACACTACCAAATTCGAATTGCGAGTCGTTTCGTCGGATGCCGTCTCGGTCATGCTTAGATGGCATCCAAGATCAGATGCAAGCTCATACGAGGTAATTCGTGATGGCACGCTCATCGGTCGTACTTCAGCGAGCGTTGGATATTTCACAGATTTCGACCTTGCTCCCGGTCGCTTGTACCGGTACAGCGTGGTGGCAGAGAATTCTTCGGGCGCACCTGTCGGTTTTTCTGAGCCGCTAGTTGCACGAACAGGCACATCCGCAGCGATAAGAACGCGTTATAAGGTGCTTGCAATTGCATTCAATCCTGGGAGCGATTCGCTCGTCAAGGAAAACGCATTTCTCCAACACCGCATTCAGTTCCTGAAGCTTGCATCGCTTGGATCGGCTGATATTGAGCTTTATAAAGGCGGAATTGTTTCAGCGCCGGTTCAACCCGCAGTCGATCCAGGTAATAATTCTGTTGACTATAAGGATCTGGTGACCAGACGGGATCTTGGTCTAAGCGGTTATTCGATCATCGATTTGATCGAGAAAGGCGAGATCGATCACGTTTGGGTGGTCAAGTCGTCAGTTGACTTCGCAGAAAATGCACTAATCGGAAATCGGCCAATTCAAGGGCCGGGGATATCGACACCAAACACCTGGGTTCCGATTCGTGTCAACTGTTCGAGGTCGTTCTTTGTCAATGCGTACACGCCGGACGCGCGCGCTTACGATGCCTATGCCCACATGGTTGAAGGCGTCATGACGTCCATTTCCGACGGGCACCCAGAATCCTGGCCGCGGAACTTATCGTACACGGTCTATACGCCTGACCGTTCCAGTTATGCGACGACGAGTGCCTCGCTCAATCTCTGGGAAAAGTTTCGGCTTGCGGACGAATGGAATGGCCCCAGTTCCGTGGCATACGCCTCTAAAGGAAACGGCAACATGGGGTCGAGCCATTTCCCACCAACTTCCCTACGGACATGCGAAGACTACTGCTACTTTGACCTATCGACGTGGCAACGGTATATAGGCTCAGCGGCAGATGACTGGCTTTATTTTCCGTTGTTCAGCGGAGCGCCGAGGATGTTGAATGGCTACGACTTCGGTGCTTTCAATCACTATACCGAGGGTGACCCGTCGTACTCGGACGAGCTTGGCACCTCACCGGAATTGCATCGATCATTTCGGTTTGGAACGGCCTCCTTTCACCAATGGTGGTTCGCTCACCTACCCCACAACGCAGGGGTTACCGACGGAATACTCAACAACTGGTGGCCGTACCTGTACGATTTCAATCGGTTCGATGGTGTTCCCGTCAACTTTGAGGTGACAGGAATTCCCACACATCGTATCAGTCACCATGCACTGCCATTCAATCCGAATAACGTTGATGAGAACAACTGGGGATACTGGAATTCCGAGAATGGATGGAATTTCGAGAAATGGCTCAAACACGGCGAACTCGCCCCAGGAGCCAAGGTGGGACGAATGACAATCGTCACGAGGCGTGATGTTCCTGGCATCACCGAGGCGGCATTCGCCTTGTCAGTCACGATTGAGAACACACAAGACTTCGAAGAAGTGGGGGTCGGCCGCAACGACGTCTTCTACCCTGTTTCGCGAAACGCCCACTGGAACCTTCAAAACCTCCGACAGGTTCGCTTCGCAGTGAAACCATATCTCAATCCGCAGTTAATCGCCGGAACCAATCCGATCGTGCGGTTATACAAGAACGGGGGACAACGAATCGAATTCGTGCCTCGCGTAAGGGGCACATACGCAAACATGTTCCGAGATCAGCAATTCCGAGATGCAGCGGGTTGGTTTAGATTTGCCATTCCCGTGGCCGGGGATGAGACCTGGGAAAAACACATCATCGGGTATATCGAGCCTGGCCTGTCGGCATCAGCGAAGCAAGCCGCGCAGGCACAGCTGGAAGCGGAGATATTGAAGGATGTCAACTATGTCGAAATTTCAATCCGCTCGGTAACCAGCCGAAGTGTTAATCCTGACGATTTTGTCTCATATTACATTCAGGGGATATCGTTCCGGTGAACGGCAACGTTCGCGCGGTTGATCGGCCTGTGAGCGCCTTCCGCGCGCCGCAACCACGAAGTGGTGGTTTGCAAGATCGAACGGCACCCGGCGTCTTGACCCGTCTGCATTGACGCCCAAGGACATCGCAGACATGGCGTTCTTCGCGCAGTTCGCCGACATGGGTGGCCGTGTCGTTCGTACAGCGCCCCGAAGATATTGACGGTTTGCTACACGAAATCGGCAGGCTGGGCTCGCCAAAACTGGGCATCGTACTCAGGATCGATACAAAAGTTGCGTTCTGCCGCTTGCCAGATCTCCGCAGCGAGCGGCGGAAGGCGGATGGCGCATCACGCTCAGCAGGTGTGGTGATCGCCCGCGGCGATCTCGGCGTGGAGGTGGGTTTCGAGGGGCTGTCCGAAGTCCAGGAGGAAAGATCGGACTTGCCGGTCATCATATTCGGCGTGCTGATCAGTCTTGCCGGACCGCTGATCTCGGTCTGCTATCAACCCTATCAGGCGAAGCTGTTCCCGACAGCGATACGTTTCCGCGCCAATGGTATTGGCTATTCCGTACGGCGGCGTGCCCGGCTGGCGCCAGCGGCAGACCGTCGGAGCGGCCCAGCAGCACATAAGCGATGATCATCACCGGGAAGCTACCGTGCCAGAGGACGTACAGCCACGCCGTTGTCTGCTCGCCCGCCCCGAGCCAGCCGGTCGGCGAGAACACGCCCGGAAAGCTCAGCATGTGCGCGCCCGCCATCAAACCCGTAAACAGGTAAGCGCCAGCCAGCACGAGCAGGGATGACGAGCGCAGGATGGTGAACTGGCCGAGCAGAAGTCCCGCCGTGACCACGTCGTTGATCGCAATAGCCGAGTTGTAAACAGGCACAAAGACCCAGAGTACCGGCAGTGGTTTCCCGGCGAACGGAGCCAACGTCGCGAAGAGCGCGACCGATACGATCAGCGTGATGTACGCTGATCGCCGCTCGTGTGGCTCTGGCCGTGCGGTCGAAAGGAACAGCCCTGATGGCGGCATCAACTCGTACTCTCGCAGCGCTGCGCCGAAAAGGGAAGCTGGGATCGGCATCGCCTCGCGACCGGCACCGTCATGGGCTGCCTATAAAGTTATCAGCGCCTGTTCAGAAATAGATGCGTCAATTCTGGATCATATCGAGCAGATCGTTTCTATCTTACCTCCCGTCATTCAAAACGACTAAATGGCTGGATAAACTTACCGACAGGACAAGCGCGCAGACCGCTAAGAGGTGTTGCGGACGACGAGGCGCCTGCCGGAGCAGGAATGGTTTGGCTTTCCGAGGGGTTAAACCATGAGCATCAATGAACTGGAAATTCAGGATCTGCTTCATATCGCGGCGGTGATCACCCGCCTGGAAAACTTCAACCTTGCAGGCTGTGCTTCGGAACATCGGTTCATCACCGATCCCGACTACTGGCACAGGCGGCTTCTGGGGACGTGCGTCGTCGCCAGCTCAACGCAGGCCATCACGAAGAAACAGGCTCTGCTCGAGCGTCTGTCGGCGATATCGCCTCGCCTGAGGAGAATGCATGCACAACACCAGGATTCAGTACAAGGGCTACCGTCTTCTGCCTCTGGCGGCCTACGAGAGCGGTGAATATGTCGCGATGTTTGTCGTGCAGTCACCCGACGGCAGGGAAAGGGCATCGCCGGAGCTGGGCAGTTTTGGAAACCCGGCTGATGCACGGCAGTTCGCGCTTGAGCGCGGCATGGCGGAAGTGGACCGCGCATGTCGCCACAGGTGAGCCCAATGTGAGTCCGTCACCGGAAGCCGGATAGCATCCCGTCTGCCAGTTCATTCAGGGCAGGCGCGCGTGGCCGCTCATCGCCAGGATCGTTGACGCGGCCGTCGACAGGAGGACAGGACGTGATAAAGGTTCTATTGGCAGATGACCACGCGGTGGTACGCGACGGACTGCGCCACGTCCTGCTCGACGCCAGCGGATTTGAAGTGGCTGGCGAAGCGTGGGACAGCGCAACGACCATCGCGCTGGTGCGCTCCGTCGGCGCGAATGTACTCCTGCTCGATCTGTCGATGCCCGGACAAAACGGTATCGAGCTCATCAGGCAGATCAAGGACGAGAACCCCGCCCTGCGAATTCTGATGCTAACGATGCATGCGGAGCACCAGTACGCCGCCCGTGCCTTCAAGGCAGGCGCATCGGGTTACCTGACCAAGGAAAGCGCGAGCCGCGAGTTGCTCAATGCAATAACGAAAATCGCGTCCGGTGGGGTTTATGTGAGTCTGGCAATGGCCGAGCGGTTCGCCCAGAACCTGAACGAGGCGGCGGAGGCAATGCCCCATCAGCGGCTATCCGAGCGCGAGTTTGATGTCTTCAGAAGAATTGTGGAAGGCCAGAGCCTCACCGAGATCGCACATGACCTATGCCTCAGCGTGAAGACAGTCAGCACGCACAAGCCGCACATCATCGAAAAAATGCAGACTGCGAACGAAAGCGCGCTCATCCGGTATGCGATCCGGCACAAGCTTTTTGAGGCTGAGGTCGACCCCTAGCGAGGTGTCGGACATGCACTGGCGTCTCGCAATCCTCGGTGCCCTCATCGCATGCCGACGCCAACCGGCCTCGGCGAAACGTCGCTGTCCTGGCCTCGTGAGCGATGTCACGACAGGCAGAACGGGTCAGCGGATCATCGCCGACAGTAAAGCCGTTTGCGTTAGATCAAGCTCGCTTCCCTTCGTGCTCGTTAGCCTTTGCTCAAGTCATTGCAGAAATGAATAGGCAAAACGCGGGACCGAGCAGCCGGGAAGACGAGCGATGAACCATCTCTTTGCCATGCGAGCATTCGTACTTGTCGCGGAAACGAAAAACTTCAGACGGGCCGCCAGAGAGCTAAACGTGTCCAATGCAGTAATCAGCCGGGCCGTCGCATATCTCGAAGAGCGCCTCCACACCCGGCTCATGAACCGTACGACACGCGCGGTGTCTTTGACTGAAGCGGGCAAGCATTACCGCGACGGATGCCGAGGAATACTTGAAGAACTTGATCATCTCGATACGTCGACTTCGTCAGCCGAACGGGCGATAGCCGGTGTATTGAGAATCGTCGCAACGGACACCCTGTCTCCGCAGCTTCTGACGACGATCTTTGAAGGTTTCCAGCGTCGCTTCCCTTGCGTGCAGGTCAGGGTTTCGATTGCTGCACAGGTACCAGACCGCTTCGAAGATCAGTATGACGCGGGCCTGCTCGTCGTGAGTCCGTCGGCAGATGTAAACTTCGTCCAACTCGCGTTGGTGACGCAGAATCTCGTGCTTTGCGCCGCAGATTCATACCTATCAAGGCGCCCCAGCCCACAGGAGCCGGGCGAGCTTGGGATGCACGCCTGCATCGAGACCACAAAAGAATATCAGGGATCAGTGGTCTGGCATCTCGCGGACGCCAATGGATCGAGGCAATGCGTGCACACCGCGCCATCTTTCACTACCGATAGCGCTTCCCTGCTCAGACTCGCCGCAATTGCCGGGATGGGTATTGCCTTGATGCCAGAATCGCTGATAGCCGAAGATCTGGAAACCGGCTTGCTGACGCGCGTTCTTCCCGGGTACGGCGCTACTCGCTGCCGGGAACGGGTATCGCTGTATTACCCGCATCGCAGGTTTCTGCCGTCGGTCACGCAGGCGTTCGTCAGCTACATGCTTGAGTTCGCAGGCCCGGTAGGCAGACAGTCATCGTCGACGGACTCAGAGCAAGATGCACCGGTGCCCGAATCTGCGACAAGTTAGCAGCCTATGAACCTGTCGGAAACAATATTTTTAGGTATGCTAATAATATCTCGCTGGCACGCGGCGGCCTACCCTGCTGGCTGCCAGGTTGGACACATATGGGCTGACTGCCACGTGGGCCTTATGCGTCGGCGTGTCGTTACCATTACGCACGTTGGCTCGGCCACCACCACTCCTGTTTGCAGCGTTAAAAACATCTGTCGGAACGCAACGTGGCCGTACCGAGGTGAAAGCCTGCAAGCCGTTTGGCCCCTCGCCTGCAACCACATTTCCGGAGTGTCCCACCCGTCGCGGTCGAAGATCCTACCGATCACGATCAGACCGGCATGGTGATCGGTTGGTGCCGCCATAAGCGCGTCTGATATGTCGGCGTTGCCAGAACTGATGACACGAACCAGCCGGTCGCACCGCTGGCGCAAAGCCGGCTCCCCACTTTATCTATCGGCAATTACCCACAGTACGATTGGCCAGAAACGCGGTATCGCGAACGCATCGCAGGTCGTGCGTTGACTTTCATCAAAAAGATCGTTGCGACGAGTCGTATCCTGTCAGTATGCGATTTTGAAAAGTACTCCGGCCTGGGACCTCGCCATGAATCATCCGACTGTCC
This sequence comes from Paraburkholderia bengalensis, assembly GCF_037126505.1. Taxonomy (NCBI): domain Bacteria; kingdom Pseudomonadati; phylum Pseudomonadota; class Betaproteobacteria; order Burkholderiales; family Burkholderiaceae; genus Paraburkholderia; species Paraburkholderia bengalensis. The sequence continues at coordinate 28,569 of NZ_JACFYJ010000084.1, read as the reverse complement.
GCATTACGGCGCCCATATTGTCTGGCGGGTCGATGGTGTGTTTCACGGCCTATGAGTTCGGCTGGGGATACCGAGCGTTTTCGATTTCATATGAAGCGATCTGTGAGTGGCTGGGGGCGCGCGACACAACAGATCAACAGATTCGTCTCGCTTTCCAGTTGGGCAAGCGGCAGATCATCGATGCCGTGCTGCGTCTTGATCTTTCTTCTTACCACGGTCAGCGCATCGTTCTTTCACCGGGAACCGCCCTATGCGCGACAGAGGGCGTGACTAAGCTGTCGATAACAGGCGGCGAGGCGCCAGAAAAGGCCATAGAAGTGGCCTAATAAGATCGGCACCTTTTCCGATCGTGGCTGACAGTACGCTCATCTGACACGTTCATTCCGTTGCGCTACTTGAATCGTGCAAAAATGTTACTCAAACTACTTTCAGCTTTCCTTTCGCGCGACGGAAGCCAACCGGCTTTTCGGCTACGCGACTCGAGGTAGGCGCGGACTAACAACCCGGCCGGTTTGCAAAGGCGGATGCGAATTCGCATGAAGCTGCACTCTGATTCGACGGCGCGCAATGAAACATGATTGATTGTCACTGTCAAGACTATCTACCTTGTCGGCATCCGTTCGATGGGACTGATGGCTTCAAACTGACTGAAGTTTATGTGTGCCGTACACCCGATCACAAAGACCCGAACGCTTCGACCGGGAGGCTACGCAGACGAGCGAGGGACGATCGCAATGTGCGCGAAGCTCGTCACGTATGCTCGACGGCATTTGCTGAAGATGACGGTGACGTGGTTCGTTCTTGCGTCCGCAATAATATGTAGCTGCGCCGTATGCGCCGATGAGATATCGGTTCAGACAAATGTTTACAATGTTCATTATCACGACGACCCTGATCACATCCCCTTTTCTCCCCTGATTGGCGCGGAATTCCGCAAGAGTAACGGATGGCTCTTCGGCGGTGCGTTATTTCGCAATTCATTTGGACAGTTTTCGCAGGTCATCTACGGCGGTTACCTTTATAACTTCGGGACATCTCCCTTCTATGGGAAAGTGGTCGGCGGCATCGTTCATGGATATACGGGCGCATACAAGGACAAGTTGCCGATGAACGTTGGCGGATTTGCGCCAGGCATTTTTCCTGCCTTGGGATGCAGGATCGGACCGGTCCGCATTGAGTCGCAATTTTTCTGGACCAACGGCTTAATGGTAACGATGGGCATCGCGTTCTGATTTCTCTCATGCCCCCGATGAGTGCCAGCCAGCACCGAGTGGCTGCTACCGCGGCCCGTTGTCTTACCTTGAGCACGAGCGGTGCAAGTCCTTCATCGACAGCGCACCATCGCATCGATGGCGGCGATCACTACCCGATCTGCCTGCGGCCACCACGATGCAGATTCCATTTGCGCCTCCTGCATGTCGTTCAATGGAGGACCAGAAGCAAAAACCCGCTCGGAGCGCCGCCCACCCGGACATGCTCTTCTGCCGGCTATGTGCACGGTCCCGTTGGCCTGCATCCCGGTCAATGCCATCCACACATTCTGTTTCCTTACCCCGAGTCCTTCCGCCAGTTCGGCGACGGTCCACCTGCTGCCGTCGGCCATGACCCGGCCTATACGCTCCGCGGTCCGCGGTCGGCGCCCTTCGGTCGACTCGGTGGGTGGTATCTGCGACGACCGGACCTGGGGCGCGGAGACGGCTACCAACGACTCCCTGGGGCGAGCCGAGGCTGCAGCAGGCATGCCCCCAGGCGTCGATGAGCTTGACGTGGCGGCTCTCGCTCGGCTGCAACGCTGGTCCAGATCGATCCTGCAGGACGCGTTATCAGTCACCGAGTGCACGTCCCCGGCGTCATAACATGAACACAATGCGCGTCTAATCGCCTCCCACCCGGCAAACATCCCGCTCTCGGCCATCTCATACGCCGCATGCCGAATGCCCTCGCGACGTATAACCTGCCACGCGTCCCGCTTGCTCATCATCCCTTCCCTCCTTGGCGAGTCAACGGACCGGTTGAGAGGTCCCTCTACACGTGGATGAGTGTTTTCAAATGATGTATTTGTCGCGGTCGTGCTACTGGCTCACCCCAGTCTGAGTGGCCTCAACCGCCGCGCCCCTTCTCTTTTTGGCCTCCGCTTTCTTGTGGTCAAAGACCTTCCTTGCCACAGCCACCTCCCGATCGTACTCGCGATTCGCCGCCGCGACCTGCTGGTGCATCTTTACGATCTCATCTGGAGGACCGGCGGCTGACCCCCAATGCCGAGGTTTCCTTGCGCCCAGACGTTGGGGGCCGAAAGCAGCGCAAGGCCCGCAGTGATCATGGTTGCGATGATTTTCTTCATAACGATCTCACTCCTGATTGAGAGAAGTTGATTCGCCAGACAAAGACGGAAAACCTCACGCGGTGAAACGAAAGGCGGCGGCTCCCCATTTCAGCGCCTCGCAACACATGTGATGCGATAATGAATTCTGTGCCACGGTCAGCCCCCTTGGCCCGGGCACGTAGCCACGCCATACTTTATCGTCCCCTTCGCTCACGCCATTGCTGGTCGCGAGCCGTGGATACCATAGGTCGTCAGACGCTACTGCTCCTCACCAGTCGTTTCCGACGTTGGCACGCACCGGGGACCTTCGGACAAGCCAAGCGTCCGATCGCAACGAGGCGGCACATAAATCTGCGCGACAAACTGAAGCCCAAGGCGTCTGTACACATCTCTTGCGTCCAAGGACCCGCCGACTCGCAGGCCCTTTCGGTCCTTTCATGTCCGTCGTCGAACATTCCGATCTCACTGGGGGCGCTCCACCGCCTTCCAGCGTGTCGTCGGGAGACGGTCCAGGGCATCGTTTCTGGGCTGCTATAGGCGACGCCCCTTCCAACTCGCACGGGAAGTCAAAGACAGGAGTTGATATCGCTCATTGCATCGCTGCCGCCGACGCTCGACGCGCGCAGGCCCACCCACGTACCGGATCCCTGGTAGTTCGGGCGCACGACGACAGCTGCTCCATTGGGCGGTTGCTGACCCGGGACATACACATCCATCGCCATTTCGTTAGCAAGGGTGTTTTGCGATATCACCTGTCGCTGGGTTCTGTCTGCCCACTTCTTAGCTATGCAATGGCCGACGGCGCGTGGCGGCTGCTGGCTCGCACCCACAGACTGGACACCAGTCGGTGGTTGCGTGGCACAGCCTGTGATGACGCACGCGATGGCGAGAGTCGGTAGCAATTTCATAACTTTTCTCCTGCATTCGTTGGTGGGTTGCCCTGTTAATGCTTGCGCTAACATCCTGGTGGGGCGGTATGGCATTCACGATCGTTGCGTTTAAGCAAGCGCGGTTGACACGCATCAATCTTGCCGCTCCCGCGAGGCTATCTCCGTGAACTCTGTTCCTTTCTTCCCGACAATACGGATTCAACTATCGATACTCAAGGGACTTTAGACGCAGATCATTCAACGTTTTTCCAATACCCAGTCTTCCTTTCCTGCCCTGCAATAGCGAGGATGAAATTCCATTGACTGTCCTTTCGCAACCAGGACAACCAGAACCTGGCGACATGTCGTGCTCCCTTCGTGAACCGTAGTTTGTGGCGTCAACATACCGCCAATCTGTACACTGTTCCCAGTTCCTTCGTTCATCCATCTACGCATTTCGCCGTCCGCATTCGTATTGAGTACATCAATCAGCGTAGTTTTGATTGATTCAATATCCCGCTTGCTGATGTAAGACATTGGCGTGTCGTTGAGAAAATCGAGATTACTCGCTCCCGCCGTCGTCATGCCAGCAAAAAGCACAGCGGTCACGCCAATGTGTGCGGACCAGACATTGGGCGTCCACCTCCGTATCGGTTTCAAGATAAGATCTCCCGTCATCACCCCACAATGCCCCCGAACTCGAACGAGGGGCTTAGTGCTGGTCGTTCATGTGCCTGCCGTTCCCTTGGCAAGCGTCACCTAAATAATCTGTCCACGTTTTCTATCCGTGTGCATGCCTCCGGGGTACCAGGTTTGACCGGAGGTTCCTAACGCCATCTAGCAGATTTTTGCGATGACCGTTACCGCGAGCGCGCTTTCCATTTAGGCAATGCTGCCCACGAGCACGTGCGTGTCAGGCCGCGCGCTGACGTTCCATTCGGGGTCGCCGGAAACACCGTCCGGCCTAGTCCTCTGTCACCACCTGGATTCGCCCCTCGCGAATAGCCTGGATAAACTCGCGATAGTCCCGGCTGTTCTGAGAGCTGTACTCCGTTGCGAAGTCCGTAATTGCATCGTCGAAGGTCTGACCCGCCCCCACATAGCCGGCGATCATCGCCGCATCACCGGAACGCGCGTGAGCGCGCGCAAGCGCGTGCGCGCACATACGTGCGTACTGCCGTAGCATGCCGGTATCAAGCGCTTCAATGGTGACGGACATTTTCATGTCGCGCAGCTGGCGAAGGTAAAAATCGCGCCCGCTCTCCCCACGAGTCCACCCGAGAAACATGTCGCTGGCGGACTGCATGATGCGCTGGCCCGCTATGACCCGCTGTCCGTGGTTCGCGTGGAGGCTCTTGCCTGCATACGGCTCGAGTACCGACGCCTTCGCCTCCTTGACCTGCAAAAATAGCGGATCATTGTCGGATGCCATGAACAGTACACTCCGCATAGCGTACCCACGCTGCCTACACCCACCACCTTGAGCGCCAGATCCACGAGATGGAACCGGTCGAACAGAACGCGTACGTGTTCGGCGAGGCTATCTCGGTAGGACTCGATTGCTTGCGCGTACCCTGTCTGAAGACCGGGGGCTATCTCTTCCGTCGGATGGAAGATGAGCGGCGGCTCGTCCTTGATACGGGGATGGCTACCTTCTTCGGAGACGAGTTTGGGGTACAGATGGTCTGGCACGGTCTTGAGACTTTCCGCTTCGATACGCTGGGCAATCCGCTTCCGGGCGGCCGCGACGACCTCAGGATCGCCGGACCGGTCCTCATACTTCTGCAAATCGATCCGGTCGTACCAGACCTCGAGCGCGCGCATGGCGGCATAGTCGTGGATGCGCTCCCGGTATTCGCGCACGAGATCCGTGGCAATGCGCACCGTGTCGCTGTATGGGAAAGCCAGGTGCTGTGCTGCGATCACCACGCTCGCGGCCAGTCGCTTCAGGTCCCACTCGAACGGGGCAGGCAGCGTCTCATCGAGGTCGTTGATATCGAAGATCACGTTGCGCTCCGGCGTTGCAAAGCCGCCAAAGTTCATCAGGTGCGCGTCGCCACAAGCCTGAACCCGGATTCCGCTAGTGGGTGTAGTGGCGAGATCCGCAGCCATAACGGCAGCCGCGCCGCGATAGAACGCAAACGGCGAAGTTGCCATTCGACCGAACCGTATTGGAATCAGTGCCGGGAGGCGCCCTTCGTTCGATGCCATGAGAATGTCGAGGGCGTCTCGCCGTTGCGCTGGAGCCGTCCAGCCGCCCTGCGATGCCCGTGGCACCGAATTCCGGATTGCTCGCCCTTGAACGTCCCTCTCATCCGGTGTTAGGAAGGCAGCAGGTTTTGCGTGGGTCTTGTGTGTGCTCTTGCGTGCAACGGCGTTGTCCATGGCATCCTCAACCTGACTTGCTGGTCGCGTGTATGTTCGTAGCGCGACGCGTGCGGCAACGAACGATTCAATGTGACGAAACTCATCTTTCCGGAACGTCCCGTGGGACATCCTGTTCTTGCTGTAGTGCCTGCCAGGCTGAAACGGCCTGTTCAAGGTTCAGGAACATTCGCTTATGTCCAAGGGTCTTGCCTAGCGGCGCCCGAGCGACAACTTCGAATACCTCTGGGCTGAGGCCTACGAGCCACAAAACGACGCCCTGTTCGCGATACTTCTTCTCTCCCTCCGTCAACATTTGCAGGGCCGTGTATTCCAGGTCGAATACCGCGCGCATGTCGATCGCGACGACCTTTGGGCGAGCCGCCTCGATGAGCGGCGTGATCTTGTGTCCGATGTTCGACGCGTTGACAAAAAAGATCCTTCCCTCGGGTCGCAGAAGTAGCAGTCCTGGAAACGACTCGTCATCGGGATGCTCGGCCGACACGGGGCGGAAGACGCTCGTGCCGCGCTTACGATGCAGCACATAGACAGGCGGATCGGATACCTGATGGGCGAGTGCGGCGAGTGACACCAGGATCGCAATCAGTATGCCGTTCAACGTGCCGAGGAGTACGACTCCCGCGAGCGCCACGATCGCCCAGATGAACTCCGTACGTCTGATGGCGAGGATCGCAGCGAAATCAGCGGGCTTGAGCAAGCCGACCGAATAGACAATGACCACGGCGGCGAGGGTTGCATGAGGCATAAGACCGATCAGTGGCGCGAGCAGTAGCATCGTGCCCAGGGTGACGGCCGCCGTCACGAGTTCGGCCAATTGGGAATGTGCGCCCACGAGCCGATTCACCGCCGTCTGGGTCGTGCCTCCGCCTGCCGGCATTGAACCGAGCAGCGCGCCCGCTGCATTGCCGAGGCCCGTCGCCAGCAGTTCGCGATTAGGTAAAGGTACGGGCTCTCCGCTCTCGACAAACGCTCGTCCGGACGCGATGGTTTCGGTGAAGCTCATCAGCGCAATGCCCGCAGCGGCGGGCCATAGTGCTTCAGCCATCGCGAGATCCGGCATCACCGGACGCGGCAGTCCGGTCGGAATGTGCCCGACGATCTCGACTCCGTATTTCTGAAGTCCGATAACCCCGACACTGGCGATCCCGCACGCTACCGCGATCAGCGGTGCTGGCGACTTCGGATAGAAATGTTCGAGCGCCACGAGAATCACAATCGTCGCCACGCCGACCGCGACTGTCGCCACCGATGCGTGAGGCAGCCCTGTAAAAAGCGCGTACACATTGTGGAAGAACGAGCCCTTCCCCACGTGGAGGCCGAACAGCTTGGGTAACTGATCGAGTACAACGACGAACGCAATCCCGCCCTTGAATCCCGTTAGCACCGGCGCGGAAATGAAATTCGCGACGAACCCGAATCTGAGCAGCCCGGCGATGACAAGGAAGGCACCGACCAGTAGAGTCAACGTTGCCGTCGCAATGGCCATCTGCGCTGGATCTCCGCCAGGCGCAACCTGGGCAAGCGCCGCCGCAGTCAGAATGGCCAGCGTTGCACTTGTGCTGACGCTGAGTGGCCGGGACGTACCGAAGATCGCGTAGATTACCATCGGTACCAACGCCGTGTAGAGACCGACCTGGACTGGGAGCCCGGCAACCGTCGCATAGGCCATCGCCTTGGGCAGCACGACAGCCGCCGCGGTAGTCCCGGCGACAATGTCTCGTTTTATCCACGATCTCTGATAGTCGCGTACCCATTCGAGAACAGGAGGGCGAAAGCTCTGACCGTGTTGCGGCAAGGGCTGGTCTCGCATGATCGTATGTCCCGAGGAATGCCGGAACTCGACCGGCCGCCGCTCAATTTGCCAGTGGCCTTCGCTGCCACCGTTCGCGAGATTGATGTTATCAATAGTGATTGATCGATCTGAATCTCAGGATAGCTACGTGAATGAGCACAGAGTTGACACAGGTCAACCGCTATTTTGCTTGCCGTCTTGAAGTCACTGCGGCCTGTCAAAGGACCTCGCCACCGATCGCTGTGCCGCTATCGGCGTACGTTTTTCTCGCAAGTTCGGCCGCTGCGCCATTCAGAAAAGTAAGGAATCGCCACGCTCAAAACTTGCAGGTGAAGCGCGCCAAGCCGCGGGCATAGGCCGAACCCCTCTTCGGATGACGCAGCCCGGTAATGATGGGATAACTATGTGAGGGGCCTGCAGGTGCCGAAATACCGTAACCCCAACAGCCGGGCGACACGGAGCGGCGCGTCCGGCGCAGGCATGTTTGGTTTCGCCAACGTGACGCATAGGGCTTCGTGGTTAAATTGCGGTGTACCGACGGGCGTTGAGCGGACTCCCATTGCGTCGGGACATCGGGTCCCCAAGTGAACATCACCATCTATATATATATCTATCGATTCGAATCACAACATTTCCGTGCGCCATCGACATCGAAGTCCAGTATTCTGTACTCGCAGATTCTGGTTCCGATCAATGATAGCCGGGCCGCCGCGAGAGCGTTCGGCGTGGCACACAAACTTGCTGGCGATAACGTCGCGCAAATACAACCGATGTACGTTGTTGCGGGTTACGTTAGCCGCCCCCGATGGGCATCTCGAACGATGCGTTCCCCCGCGAGCGAATGGCTATAACACGAAAGGCGCTGGTCTTGATGGTTTGCGACGGCGCCGATAGTCGAGCTCGAATTATGGAGATTGAACCGATCAGCGATGACCTTCCTCATTCCATCCATCGCGCCCTGATGAGTTTCAGGCGGATTTGGTTGTTATGTGCACGCATGGCCGGAATGGCGGACGACGGATCATGCTTCGCGGTGTGACGGAAGCTTTCCTCCCAATCGCCCGATGTCCTATATTAGTCATCTCCGCGCACATTGCTGACGAGCGGCAATAATGAAAAACGGCCGCAGTGATCGCCGGGTCTTTATCTATTCCCTTTTTTCGCTTGGTAAGCGATTCCCGGGCAGCGCGAGCACCGTCTCGCGAGAATGCTGCACTGGCCCATTCTGCCGAATTCCACGACTATGCCACACGGTCCATTAGCTAGAATTTGTGACGGATACCCAAGGCAACCAGTTCTTGTGAACTCGATGCCGATTGAAAACCGTATGAACCGATGGAAGCTGTCGCCGTGGCAGTCGTGGTGCCGTCTATTCGTTGCGTGCCGTTTGCGTGCTGGTACGCGCCGATAAGGTACAGATCGGTACGCTTCGACAGGGCGTAGTCAGCACCTAGGGAGACCTGATGGTACGTCGCTGACGTATCGCCTGCGCCATGCTGGTAAATATAGCCAAGACCCAACAGCAGCGCAGAACTGGCCTGATAACCCGCATAGCCGCCAGCAACATGATACTTTTCCTGCTCGCGGAAGGCCGAAAAACCATCGGGCTTGTACTGTACAAAGCTATACCGGATATTGAATGTATACGGTCCCGCTGCGTACTGCGCTGCTGCCGATGTGATGTCGATTGACTTCGCCGACTGGTACCCGCTGTTGATCGTCGACCCGACAAACATACCGTCCGAAGTCCCATTCGGGTTCCACGTCCCCGGCCCGACGCCTGCCGTCGCCGGCGTCAGACCGCGACTCGCCAGCGTATTGCCGTTGTTCATGCGAAGGTAGCCCGCTGCGACGCCGAACGGCCCTCCGGCCCACGTTGCGGCGCCGGACCACGTCTGAGCCGCGCCGGTTGCACCTGCGACGCCGCCGAACGCATACATGCCTTCGATCTGGAAACCGCTCCACACCGGAGACAGGTACTTGACCGCATTATTCGTCCGCGAGCTGTTGTCGTTATTGTCAACGTCACCGGGTGAGGTAAAAACGCTGCCAAAATAATAGTCGGCGGTCAACGGCTGAACAAGGTCGACGATCGGGTCATACTGCCGCCCCAGTGTAAAGGTACCGTATGCACGTTCGGCCAGGCCGACGTACGCCTGACGGCCGAACAACTTCGTACCCGTAGCGTATGAGCCCATCTTGCCGTTGTTCGGGTCGAAGCCACCCTCCAACTGGAAAATCCCCTTCAGGCCGCCGCCCAAGTCCTCTGTGCCCTTCATGCCCCAGCGGCTGCCTGAGAGATTGCCCGCCAGGAGACCCCATTGGTTCGCGTTGTTGCCATTTGCGTCGACCGAATTGTGCACAAAGCTGATCGCATCATCGATCTCGCCATATAGCGTCACGCTACTTTGTGCGTGCGAGACGTCCATGGCGCTGAGCAAGGCCAGAGAAAGGCAAGAAAATAGAATGCGTTTCATTGATTTCTCCAGTCGGAATGATCTGTCGATGTAAGTCGAGGGTAACTCGAAATATCGCTATCACCGAATTGAAACTCTGTGGTGTCGCGAATTTCAGACACCGCGGAACGACTATATTATTGCCTGTTCCAAAAGCACTTAAGTAATCTCAATATTCTTAAACCCAAACGTGGATGCTGAGCAGTGCAGGCTCACTCCGGTCCGGCAGATTATCCAGAAATACGCTGCCCGTTCGATAGATCGTCCGAGGAAGATCTGATCGGTAATGAAATCATAGGGGTCGCGGGCGCATGGACGGTAAGCCACATCCCCATGGCCGCACTGATCTAGGTCAATTACCCAATATCATGTAGGACCATTATAGAAATGCCCACGAGTGTTCCATCGCAACTCGGCCTAATGATCGGCCGTTTCACCAAGCCGAAGAAAGCTAAGCGAATCGTGGTCGCTGTTCTGATTAGCCGGCCATGAATCGTGAATGTATGCCGAAACGGCTAAGGGCGTTCCCAGATGTATAGGGAACTATTAAATAGGTCATTTAGTAAGGAGTCAGTCATGCGCGCACAACTCGTATTAGCCGCGAGCGCTTTATGCTTTTTCGCCGTGGCGGGAGCCGCTCACTCACAGGGCTTACCCCAACAATCGTCACCGTCGCAATCGTCTACCCAGCAAAAACCAGAGCCGTTGAATCAGCCAGGCGGCAACCAGTCATATGGAGGTGTGGCGGATACACAGAAAGCGATGGGAAATACAACATCGCGTCCATGTACTTTCGGGCCACACTGCGATGTCTTCTTTGGTCACTGAGATTGCCGTCGGCCCTTTTGTATTCAACGAGGGTAGGACGATGACGCGTGTTCACGCGGAGCCTATTCCGGCGCCTCGGTCGTGATCGCTTTTCGCAAGGTGATTCGGGCGGCATGCGTCGCACTACAACAACTCGAAATCGAGTTCTCTTCGCCGCGCCAGCAGGCAGGTCGGCAAGGCCTGCCTGTTACACCTGTGCGCCGGTTCTGTCTGGATCGGACGCTGCTCAAATAGTTTGCAGCCGCCGAATCGGACCGCTCTTTGGCACTGTGTCGAGCACTTCGCGAGTGCTATCGACTCATTCGAGCGCTCCCACATCATTATTGCCCCACTTCTTTAAACGTCAGTGAATTCTTTACAGACGTTACGCCCGGCACGGTTGCCGCAATCTGGGCAGCCTTGTCGATTTGGCTCGCATCGGAGACGGACCCAGCGAGCGCTATTTGACCGCCTTTTGCGATCACATTGATCCTGGAAGTGCTGACGCCACCTTTCGAGAGTGCTTGCAGAACCTTCTTGCTCAGTGCGCGATTGGCCTGCCTGGCGGCTTTCGCGCTTGGCTCAGCCGTCGACGCTGGCGCTGTAGTGGATGATGAGACGCTGGCCTGAGGCCACGCGTTGAACGACGCTGAAACCATCAACATGCCGAGGATAAACTTGAGTGTATTAGCGACTTTCATTGTTATCTCCAGTTCAACAAGCCAAGCAGACGCATGACAGGCAATTAGACTCGACGTTATGCGACTGTATGCCCCGCTCAAAGGCTGGGCAGGGCAGCGCGATCGACTTTCGATCCGCCGGGCCGGGCGACTTACTGACGGACGCAGGTGCTGGTACGTTTAATCCGCCGTTTCAGGATAGTCCTAACTTCGCCGAAAATCTATGAGACCTTAGTCCAATAGATCGCCGGGCGATCACCAATTACGAAAACGGAAGGGGTCAGGAGATTGTCTGGGTAACCATCGGGAGCGGCAGTGACCCGTTGATGTCCAACTACATAGCCGGCTTGCCTGACGTTTCTCCATCCCTCACTATCCCACTGGCACAATGAAACATTCGAGACGCGAACTTCATCCGGGGATGTACTTACTGCCCTTCCATGTAACGCCACCTATCTTGAAGACGCACGCATATCGTTGCAGCATCTTGAGGCCACGCGTGGTTCACGATGCACAGTGTATTCGCCATTAATGGGCAGTGCGTGAACGGCTATCAGAAGATCAACATAAAGCTTGCTGTCCTGGCGCGCAGCGACTTCAGCTCCCCCCGACCAGATTGCGTTGCCCCTTTTGTTGCTCAACAACACATGAGGATCAAGCAACTTCTGAACGCGACCTCGTGCTGCGATAGCTGCAGAGATCGGGAGGTCTCAGACTGCCGATCCAAATAATGAAGGTGAACAAACATGACGAACGTACTTAGGCAGAAAATGGTGCAGATCATCGTGGCCGTGTTGGTGCTCGCCCTTCCCGGCGTCGCAAGCGCCAATATGATATTCGGCAGCATCGTCGTGTTCGGTACGAGCCTTTCCGACCCCGGCAATGCATTCACGCTGCTGGCTCACCCACCGGCCGGACAGAGTGTGCCGGGCAACGTCAGTCAGAACAAACCGCCTTACGACACCCTCGACGAGTCGCTGGTTCCGAGCGCCCCTTACGCAAAGGGCGGGCACCACTTCAGCAACGGAGCGACCTGGATCGAGCAGTTCGCCCAGGGCAGAGGGCTGGCCGCGTACGTCCAGCCTGCGTTCCAGAGCACCAGCGGCAAGGCGCGCAACTACGCAGTGGGCGGGGCAAGGGCCACGCAGTTTCCGAATACGGTCAATCTGCCGCAGCAAGTGCAGACATTTCTCCAGGATGTGAACCAGACTGCTCCATCGGACGCGCTGTACGTCATCGAGATGGGAAGTAACGATCTTCGTGATGCCCTTGTCACGTTTTTCACCGTGTACCAGGCAACGGGCAGTCAAAGCCAGGCGGCGGCGGCGGCGAATGCCATCGTGACCAATGCCCTGAACGGCATCGCCCAAAGTATTCAGACGCTTTATACCTCCGGTGCAAGAAAGTTTCTTGTCTGGAATGCGCCGAGGATAGAGTTGACACCGGCTGTTCGGGCGTTGGGCCCTGGCGCAGGGATCGCGGCCCGTAACCTGGTGGACGGATTCAATCAGGGGCTAGCCCAAAACGTCCTGTCTTCGGCGGCACTCGGTAGCCTGCCCGGCATCCAGATCGCGGAAATGGACATCTCCGGCCAGATGGTGGTCATCATCCAATCGCCGAGCAACTTCGGCCTCACCGATGTCACCGATCCCTGCGTAACCCCCAATATGCCGCCTTTTACCTGCCAGCAGCCTGACGATTATTTCTTCTGGGATGGGATCCACCCGACGAAGGCAGTACACGCGCTAATTGCGCAACTGGCAGTGGGTACCTTGGCACAGTATCCCGGCCCTTAGCGCGGCCGCATGGACCGGCAACGACATGTCGACGGATGCGTGGTACTTGTTTCAACGGGCAGTGTCGCAATAAGGCCTTGCTGTAAAATCCGCGGTCCGACACCGATGACCAACACGATGATCAAGACGAAGAAGACACTGCGAAAGACAGTGCCCGCAGGCGTTGGCAAGGTGTTCAAACGCATGCACTACCCACTGGATGTGATCCTGCTGTGCGTGCGATGATACGTAGCGTATTCGCCGAGTCTGCGCAACCTCGAAGAAATGATGGCCGAACGCGGAATCGACGTGGGCCATTCGACGGTGCACCGCTGGGTGATTAAAATCGTGCCGCTGTTTGAAAAGGCGTTTCGCCAGCACAAGCGCGAGGTGGGAAAAAGCTGGAGGATGGACGAGACCTACATCAAGGTCAAAGGCCAATGGAAATACTTGTACCGCGCGGTCGACAAGGCTGGCAACACCGTCGATTTCCTGCTGCGTGCCCGGCGTGACAAGGCCGCGGCCCGGAGCTACTTCGAGAAGGCGATAGACCGCAACGGCGAACCGGAGACGATTTCCGTCGACAAAAGCGGCGCTAATCTGGCCGCGCTCCAGGCGCTAAACGCCGAACGGCCAACACCGGTCAAGATCCGGCAGAGCAAGTATCTGAACAACATCGTCGAGCAGGACCACCGCGCCCTCAAACGCGTCATCAAACCGATGACGGGATTCAAGAGTTTCCGGTGCGCGCGCATCATCCTGGCTGGGATCGAGATCATGCATATGATTCGCAAGGGGCAGATGCGTGGCGATGGCATCGCTGTGACTGCTGCCGATCAATTCTATTCTCTCGTTACATAAGCAATCCTGTTCATTCCGCGAATTCACTCATCCCATCTTCGTTATTGCGACACAGCCGATAAAAATCCCATAATGTCATAGCCAACCATAGACAACCCTCAGCATTCAGGTCATTACTTTCCTATCAGAGCTGCGATTCGATTGGAAGTAAGCCGAGCAACCACACTCCCACTCGTTTCAGCGAAGATACGCCGGGCTCAGAGTCAAGTTCCGTCTCGGTCCCGTTATCCGCCGTTTCGATCCATACGATACGGCGCTTTCCATTTTCGTCCTCGCGTTCGTCGACTCGCCACGCAATGCTGTCCAGTTTTGCGCCAATTCCATCGACAACCTGTTCGGTGATCCCCGCGCTCTGACAGTAAAGACCGATCTCCGTGTTGAGTTTTACAGACCGCGGATCAAGGTTCATTGAGCCAATAAATATGCTTGAGCGGTCGAACGCATAGGTCTTTGCATGCAGCGATGCTTTTGCCGATCCGAATGTCGATTTATTTGCTTCTTTCGCTTGCTCGGTAATGACTGGCTTCATCTCATAGAGGCGCACCCCGGCGGCCAGCAAGGGTTTGCGATACCGTTGATAGCCGGCGTGCACTGCGGTCACATCGGTCGCCGCAAGTGAATTCGTTATCACAGTTACTCGCACGCCTCGCTCCGTTAGCCGCCGTATCCATTCGACGCCCCTTTCGCCAGGCACGAAGTACGGCGTCACGATCAACATCTCATGGCTAGGCTGAAGGTCAAGACTCTGCATCTGCGACATGAGTTGACCTGTGGTGTCGTCTGGTGCCCGAGTGACTTTCGAGGGGCTATCGTAAAGCAGCCTGGCCTTTCCCCACGTGAATTCGACATCTTTTGAATGAATGAGCCGACCCAGACGATCCCGGGCTCGCGCAACGTAGGGCACATCCTGTTGTGCTGTTTTATTCGTCGCCAGAACTGCACGAAGGGCAGTAAGGTCGTCTGGCTTTACTTTATCGTTGGTCAATTGGTCAATGGAGTAAGACACATCGGAGTTCCAAAACTCGTCGAATGCATGTGATGCGTCGTGGACCACCGGCCCGTGCACAAGAACATCAAGGTCACCAAAGGCAACAGTACTTGACGCGCCAAAGTATTCGTCACCAATATTGCGCCCACCCAAAATGGCCGCCTGATTATCCGCAATTAGCGATTTGTTGTGCATGCGTCGATTTAGGCGAGCAAACTCAAACGAAGAGCCGATCGTCTTGAACTTTCGATTCGCCGCGGGGTTGAATAACCGAATCTTTATATTTTGATGCGAATTTAGCGCAAGCAATCGTCGATCATTCGGGTTCGTTCCAAGGTCGTCGAGCAGAACCCGAACCCTAACTCCCCGGTCGGCCGCCTTGAGCAGCGACGCGGCTAGTTCGCGTCCGGTCAGGTCGTCGTGCCATATGTAGTACTGGAGGTCGAGCGTTTCGTCCGCCATCTCGATCAGCATAATGCGAGCCACGAGAGCGTCAATGCCGTCGGATAGCAGATGAAACGCGTTACTTCCAGGATGGGTACGATCACTGGGTGCAAACGCTAAACCTAAGCGAGACGCCTGCGTATCTTCCGTCGCATACGTAGGCGTCCGGGCGATCTGAGGCGGCAGGCTGGTGCACGCCTGCAAAAGTGAAAGTAGGAATGCAGCAACGATATATTGTAGTCGGCTCATTGTTCCCTCGACCCGCATCAGCCCGGTTTCAGGACGTGGACCGGGAGCGGCCCGTTCCGCAGCGGCAGCGAGTCTCGGCGCGATGGACGCGACTTCGGCAGATGACATGCCCGACTTTTACGATAGTCAAGTGAGCCTAACACAGATTGACGCAAGTCAAGCGAAACAGCTTTGACGAAACCCGGAAAATCCCTCGCTCACAGCCATGTCTGCGCATAGACACCCGCAGAATTTGGCTGCCGTTTGAGTTGCAGCGGGTTCGTGACGAGCAAGTGGCGTTGGTCGTGAACGGTTGGCACGGAATAGGACCGGTCGGGCGATCCCGAGGTCGTCGCGGCCGTGCGCAAGCGGATTGCCCAGCGTATCGCAGTCGAACGTCGCAAGGCCGTGCCAGACCATCTGCGCGCGCGCTGCTCTGGTCGCGACGTTGAGTGAGGCTGCGTGGATACCGTCAGATACGACAGCGCAAGTATCTTGAGCAGATGAAAACGATAACTGCTAGCGGCTCCGAGCCCGACGTCCACAGGTACGCGACTCCGCTCATGATCGTATCCTTTTCGGCACCGAACAAAGAACTCGTGTACATCACCGGCAGCACGTTCACTGGCACATATAACACGAGTGCTACGATCAGCAGCGCCCACGTCCGCGAAAGACTCGCCGGCTTGCGCACATGCAGTGCAGCCCCGCAACGTGTACAGGAAACGCCGCGCCCGTCAGGGGACAGCCGTGCGATCTGCCCGCAACCGTGACACAGCGCAATGCCGCATGGCGCTGCGGTTTAGGCTACATGCAACAACTGCTGCAGGTCTACGCCTGATTCCAGGCCACCGACGTCCTGCAATGCCCCAATGCTGGACCATAACATGCGCACATCGGAGGCGGCGCTGGCTGACGCCAGCACTAACATGAGCGCGCCGTACGACCACAGCGCTACGCCGACCACTACGCTCACAATGTGAGCCAGCTTGACTAGCGCCACAACCAGAGTAGTCGTACGCTGCCGGTAGAGTAATGCGTTACAGCGACGGCAGTGCAGTGCACCCCCTTGGGACCGGTGCTTCACGCTGCAGCAGATCGCATTCGTGGCAGACAACGGAAGGGGTGGCGCCATTCATCACGAAACCTCCGAAACGCGTCTGGACTAGCCCGTCGGACAAGGAGTGAACGCGCCTGCAACGCATTGCTCTCGGCATGATGACCTTTCGTCATATCTCAGCGCCGAGCCGGGTAGGAGACGGGAAAGCTGCCCAACCACGGACCCGCGGGGGGAGGACTCGAAACGTACTGGCTGGATGACTCCGGCCCGAAGTTCCCAGAGCGTCCTAACGCCGCGGCACCACCACGTCTCGCCGATTTCCTTCGACTAACCGTAGCTTGAACCACGGGACGATCAAGTTCGCCAGCACATCTGTCTCATCCAACCCTCCGGGTGATCGCGCGATAGCGGGGATACGTTCTATTCGATGAGCACAAATCATCTTTTTCTCGGCTTTCCGAACAAGATTTAGTGATGCCGTGTCGCCGTCGGGGACCGTCATCAACGTCGGGGTAAGGATAGAGGTCGGCAAATAACCTCCGTTGTCCATGGTTCCCGCATGCGACACAATCGCGCGGACGTCCGGTATTCGAGCCGCCGCACCAAATGCGACCACGGCCCCCATGCCCACGCCGAAAATGCCAACGGGAAGCCCGGCGACTTCAGGCTGTCCGCGTAGCCATTCGAGCGTCCCTATCAACCGGCGAACAAGCAGCGGAAGATCGAAACTATTCGCGACCGTCAACGTGTCGCGGCGCTGTTCGCCTGGAGTCAGGAGGTCCGGTAGCAAGGTTGCCATTTCGCAGCGCTCCAGCACGGCCGCAATTCGTCTGTCGCGAGGGTTGCACCGTGACCACCCCTCTATGTCTACAAACACGACGGTTGCGCATGCATTCGCAGGAACCGTCAGGATTCCTTTGAGTCGTATTTGAGGACCTTCACTTCTCCTGTTGGCACATGACATTACTGCATCTCTCCTGTTGATACAGCGAGTCTTCCGAATAATTTCGGGCATGCGAGTCCAACTTCATCGTCAACCAACGTCAACCGATGGCTTTGCTGCTCTTATCGTTCGGAGTTCTGGAATGCAAGAGTTTTTTAACGGGACGTCATACGAGTCGTTCAAGAAGCCCAACGGACGAACCGCGTCAACCGGCCCGGCTACCCTACGGATGTTGACCGGGACCACCGTTGTAAGTGCATACATTTGCGGGCTCGAGAATGGGCCACAGCCGCAATTCTCGTGTATCCCGGTCAATTCTCTTCCCCGATCCGGAACCTTTTCATTTCATATAGCCGCGCCCGCTCATACAGGCCGAATAGGCCTGATTGTAGGTATTCATTGCGCTTTGGCTTTGCGTTTGAGCGGATGCCTGGGCATTGCGCCGGTTTTGACGCGCGCGCGATCCGCCAACCATGGTGCCCGCTGCCGCACCGACAGCGGCGCCCTTGCCCGCATCACCCGCTATCGCGCCGATGACGGCGCCGCCAGCAGCACCGCGAGCTGCACCTCCGACCCGCTCTCCACCTCCTACCGCGGGCCCGGCGGGAGCTGGAGAGGCAGCAGCCGCTGCAGCGGGATCGACGCCGGTATTCGATTTTGCCCACGAGGCGCATGCCGCCTGATCCTGCTGCTGTTGCTGCGCACTCTGATCCTTGGCCGGATAAGCAACAGGTTGCGCTTCCGAGACGATCGGAAAACATAGCAGCGCGACGACCAACGCGCTGATTCGGCGCTTTATCAATGCATTCATGGAAGATCCTCGACGAATGTTTGCTGCCGGGGCAACATCGCGGTAGCCGCCGCGCACAACATTTACGACGGTGTTGTGATCAAAGATAGACAGCAACAGCCAGGATCCATTGCGATAGGTCAAGATAGACTGCCGACATGACCATTGCCATTCATGCTCGTCGGTCCCAGAGGTTGTCCTCTGCTGAAAGCAGGAAGATCGCTCAAGATACGTCAACTCCGCGGATGCTTACGGCGAGCACCAGTTTCCCAATCGTGTTGGGACCTATGCGAAGACCAGATTGACCTGAACAATCTGCCTCCGACGAATGGCACAGCGGACTGGCTCGGCGTTTCGATAGGCGTGCCGCGAATGAGCTGCTCCAGGTGACGCTGCGGGCTGATTGCCCAGCGATGCCGTCAAATCGCGAGAATGAGTCGATGTCCCGGGCGGCGTCTGCAATATGACCGACTGTCCGATGCGTGCCCGCCTGACGGGTAATCAGCATATGCTTGATAGAAAAGAGAATTTATATAGGGCCACAAGGCGGAACCGCGCTAGGCTTAGGCGGTCCTAACCGGAAAAATGCACTGCTTGCGAGTCGCTCGAACACTGACACCAGCTGAAGGATTGGACCATGCCCCTGCTTCGCAAGCCCGATCAATCCCGCCAGTTCACCGGCTGCGACCTGGATAGCGACACCGGTGAGAAATCCGATCAACGCGCTGCGTGACAAAAAATCCGCCAGAAATCCGAGTCGACAAACCCGGGCCACGATGAGCATCGCGGCCACCGCGAGCGCGACCGTGCTGGTCAGAGCGACGTATTCCTTGCTGCCCAAGGCGGCAACGGTCACCAACGTACCCGCCAGGATCGCAGCACTCGCGGAGTCCGCTGCCGCGACCAGGTGCCTTGAGGCTCCGAACAATGCAAACGCCACCAGCGGCAGCAGGATGGTGTAAAGACCCGTGACGGCAGGCGTGCCCGCAATCTTTGTATACCCCATCACTTCCGGAATGCCCAGAGCGGCCAGCGTAATGCCCGCGACGATGTCGTGCGGTAACTGTGCGCGTGAGACCGGGAAGACTCCCTTCAAGATGGGTCTCCAGTGAAGAAAGGGGGCTTCTGTCTGAGTGGGGGCCTTCATGACGTGGTCTCCGCATGAGCAATGAGGCTCTGGGTTAGTGCCTCGGCGAGAATCTCATCGCCGATCACTACCCGGGTCGCGCCCGCACTTTCTAGCAGCGTCTTTCTCAGGGTGTTTTCGCCGGGCGTAATGATCGGCAGCGAACTGTTAAGGGAATGCGCGAGTAGCGTGACGGCCAGATTCGCGTCGCCATCCGGCGCGGTCGCAACGAGCGCCTTCGCGTTCTCGAGCCGCGCATGTCGAATCGCGTCATCGAAAACGTCAGGCGCACTGATAATGACCATATGACCGTGTTCCGCTGCCCGGTCAGCCATGGCCTTGTCGGCGACGAGCACCAGTACGGTTTCGCCAATGCGCCGGAGTTTGTCGGCGATGCGCTGGCCGAGTGACCGATATCCTACGATCACGACATGGTTGTCGAGATGTTCAAGTTTGCGTTCCATCGCCCTGTTCTCTCTGTATGCAATCACGTCGTCTCCCGACAGGATGCCCGTCAGTCTGGTTAACGCGAACGCCGCCACCAGCATCGTTACAAACATTGCGCCGAGCATGAAGATTTTCTGACGCTCGTCGAAGTCAGAGAAGTCACCGAGAGTGGTGATCAGGTTCACCGCATCCCACATAGCTGCGAAAAGTCGCGTGCTAAAAGGCGCGCTCGATCCGTCCAGCAACATCAGCCCCGTGGTGGCTGCAATGAGCAGCAACACCAGAAGCGCAATGGCGTGGCGGGCGCGGCGTCTCCATTCACGCACCCGAACCGCGCCAAGGCGCGGTTCATCGACACGATAGATGCCCATTGAAGCGCCACGTGTTTGGTTGCATGCAACATAAACCACGCAATCGCCAGGTCGTTCCCGTGGCTATCGAGGTTTCACGTATTTCACAACCGCATCGGAAACGCTGTTGCACCAGTCGTCCATGATCGGCTTGACCGACTCGAATGTGATTACGGGCATATTCGAGGCGACACGGCCCAAACGCTCACCGGTACGCGTGCGCACGACCTTGGCCATGACTTCCCCGGAAACGCTGTCCGTGCCGCGTGCCTCGACCAGCAGTTTGGCCTGCTGAGGCGCACCCGCCACGCTATTGACCGCCATCGTGGCAACGAAGGCGATCGGAAGGACCTGATACGGCGCGATTCCCTGCGCCGAGCTGGCGACGCCAGTGATGGCGACCTGCAATCTGAGCACACCGGGGCCGGGCGCATCGACGACCCGGACTTTCGATCCGACCGCCTGTCGCAGGCAGGTCGTGCCATAACTACGTATTTCATCGATAGTTGTTTGACTGAGCTGCTCGGTCGGCTCGGCTTTCGGATACATCTGGAGAGGCTCAACGATAACCGCGCTGTAATTAGCGGGCATCAGCTTGGGATTGATGTATCGCAGGAGTGGTTCTCCCTTCGAATCTTCTGTTTTCTGAAGATTGGAATAGTCACCAAGGAATCCAGAGTATTCCGATTGCGTTGCTACATTGTTGCTCGCGCATCCCGCGATTAGCATCGTGATAACTGCAATCGCAGTCGATCTAAGAAAGTTCGCATTTTTCATCGTCACACCTTCGCTCAACAGTCGCGTGGAATTGCACACTTTCCGTCTGTGCAACATGGGATTAAGGCTGCGCGCATTCCTCAGCTACTGCCGAATTGGGTCTTGCTTGCGGCGGACCTTGTGTGTGCAAGGCTATCCCGCATGGCGATGATCAAATTGACGTACGTCAACGCGTGCCAATCTTATGATCGACGCGCGACGCCACAATCTACACATCCTCGATGAACGGGTGCGCCGTTCGGGCAATCTGGCAAGCGAGTCGGTTGATCGTAACGACGATCATGTTATGAATAAATTGCGTGCTGCGCTCATCGCAAACCCTTTTGGGCTCAATTTAATAAGCGATAACAGAATTCAGGATGGGCTTTTTCGGTGACCTTTTATATACTAACTGCTTCGGGCGAGAAGCTCTACAGCACCGAACCGGAGACGAGTTGGTCCACGCGCATGGGAGTCAAGTTGCTGTCGATTCTTCCGATCGAATGGCTGCTGTAGGCGACATCGTAATTCGGGCGTCTGAATCGGCGAAACCGGTAAGGCGATTGCTGATCCCGCTGATGACTGGACTCCGCAAAATCGCATACAAGCACGGTTGTCTCGCCGCGCGATCACATTCATACAAAGGCCACAACGCGGCATCGGCAGCAAGCGGTCTTGAATGGACGCGGCGGAGAACGCGATGGCAGGACATTCGCTGCATGACATGGAACCAGTTTGACATGAATCAACGAGTCACCCGGGTTCACGCCGAAAATGAGCTTTCACTGTGCCGAACCCGTGATCTCCTGTTGGATTTGTGGCGGCTTATGACAACTGGAGCGAGAAATGAAACTTACCAATACACTTAAGTTTGTTAGCACCGCATTAATCGTGGCTGCATCGATCAATGCATGGCCCCAGTCCACTGAATCAGCCGCTACTTCGACAGCGCCGGCGGCCGAGGGAAGTGCAAAGGCTACCAGACAAGCGAATCGCGCACTAAGCAAAAATGTGCTTCGCGCTCTCTCGAAGGGTGGGGTCACCACTTCCAGAATCAACATCATTGCAAAAGGCGGCGCGGTGACCCTCGCGGGTTCAGTCACCGACGCCAGTCATATCGACAAGGCGACCGAAATCGCGAAAACTGTTCCTGGCGTGACGTCCGTGAAAAATGCGTTGACATTGAAAGAAGCTGGACAGTGATTCTCCGTGGCGTAGCCAGCGCACGGAGCCCTGACTTCCCTTCCCCCACCGGTCGCGGACAATCTGAAGTATTTCCGGATCGAAATGTCCGCGGATGCCCACCAACTCCTCGTCAGCGACCGACGGCCGGCACGGAGCATCGACTTTCTTGGCGGCGGACCTAACTCACGTCGAAGCCTCGGGGTCCTTGCATCGATTGTTTAAGCAGATGACCTGCAGGCCCTTGTGATCGAGCGAATGGCTGTTGTTCTTTTGCAAGTTGACGTCGAGTTGCCGTTGGCCGGAAGACGGCAAGGGGTCGAAGATCAACCACTGCACCAAGCGCAAACTTGATCTCCCTTCGTTGAAGAGGAGATTGTCATGGAAACGCTTACTGCTTCCGGCGCTCGAAGACAAACTCGCATTCATCCGGATACCACGGCCAAACAAACTGGGGAAGGGTTTTTCGCGAATCCGATAGCGTTTGGGGGCAAGACATGATTCGATTTCGGCTGATGGTTTTCACGTTTGGATTGGTGATGTTTCTCGGCGCATGTGCAAGCACCCCACGCCCGAGCTTCTACAGACTAGCTTCCCAGCCCTTTCCCCAAAGAATCGATTATGTTGGAGCACCTCTCGTGATAGTTATTGATGATGTAACTATCCCGGAAGTGGTCGATCGGCCACAACTTGTATATCGCGCCAGCGAGTCGCAGGTGCGGGTCGATGACTTCGCCCGGTGGGCAGAACCATTAAAAAGTCAAATTGCGGACGTTGTCGCCGCAGATCTCAGAGAGCTCTTTCGCGATGCCCTTGTTTTCACGGCTCCGCAGAAGAGCGATAGGCCGACCGTTCGGGTCACCATCAATGTGCGGACGTTCGACTCTGTCCCGGGAGAGCACGCAGTACTTGTCATAAATTGGTCGATCCTTACGCCAGGAGCCAAGCAATTCTTCAAGGCAAAATCCGGCATCGTCCAAGGAGTTGATGGCGCCGGTTACGACGCGCTCGTAGACGCACACAGCCGGGCGCTCGCGGACTTTAGTGTCGATGTAGCACTCGCGATCGTGTCTGAGCTAAGAAAAAACAGTTCACTTGTAGCGAACCCATGAACGACGCCTGAGCCTTTACTCGTTTCGTGCGTACGGAAATGTGGTTCTATTGCGGCGAGAAGATTTTGCCGAACGATAGCGATATGCTGAGGTCCGTTTACTGAAAATCGCCAGCGAGTAGAAACACCTTCCATTTTCGGAGCAATTTCGGCTGTCTTGACGTGCAGGATCGGCTGCAGATGTATTTACGGCCTTACTGCAGCCGGTAAAGACCGGCAGCGGGCTCTCATGAAATCCGCTGACTCGCGTCTCATTGACCTCCACGAACTCAAAGCTCTTGTAGATTTCGCCGGTTCGAGTAGGATCCTGCTTAGTCCCCCACTACGGTAGGCGACACTGCTATGACGCTGCGCCAGGTTGATGAATTTCAGCCGCTGTCCCTGTGCTCTTTGTTGTACCAAGGTACGAATTGCTGCGTCAAGGCACGCGCCTCGTCGAGGCTTGCCAACGCCTAGCGCGGAGAGTCGGATTGATGCTTGCACGTGGGTAGGCGATATTCGCGAACAGAAGGCGGGCGCTATCGGTCGCAAACCGTCGGACGCGTATTGCGCTTGACCTTGCCTCGTTACGCCAAAAGGGTTTGGGTACCGGCGTGGCGTCGGCACCCCCTGTGGTCGCCTGATCCGTTCAGTCCGTATCAGGCCGTTTATCGAGGTTTCACGTATTTCGAAACAGAATTGGAAACGGTGTCGCACCAGTTGTCCATGATCGGCTTGACCGACTCGAACGTAATCGCAGGCTGATTCGATGCGACGCGCCCCAAACGCTCACCGGTACGCGTGCGCACGACCTTGGACAAGACCTCACCTCAGACACTGTCCGTGCTACGCGCCTCGACCAGCAGCCTTGCCTGATGCGGCGCACCCGCCACGGTATTGACTGCCATCGTGGCGACGAAGGCCATCGGCACGACCTGGTACGGCTTGAGCCCGTCCTTTGAGCCGGCGACGCCCGTTATGGCGGCCGGCACCTTGACCATACCCGGACCAGGAGTCTCCACGACCCGGTCTCTCGAAGCAATCACCTGTTTCAGGCAGGTCGTGCCGTAGCCACGGATCTGGTCGATTGTCGCCTGACTCAGTTGTTCTGTCGGCTCGGCCTTTGGATACATTTCCAAGGGCTCAACTATGACTGCGCTGTAGTTAGTCGGGTAGAGCTTGGGGTTGATGTACCTCATTAACGTTTCTCCTTTCTCATCCTTAGTTTGCTTGCATAGAGGTGGCGCCGCTTGTTCGGACAGGGTCCCGAGATTTTTAAGTGGAACCACCGGGGCTTTCATGCTGCCGATTTAATCGCAGGCAGCGTCGCGAAGTATGCCTCGTCCGGCGTGCGGTCTTCCAGACTAGAATGAGGTCGTCTCTGGTTGTACAGATTGATGTAATCGCCGATTGAGCGCCGGGCGTGGCTGACCGACTCATATGCCTTCAGGTACACCTCCTCATGCTTGACGCTTCGCCACACCCGTTCGACGAACACGTTGTCGCGCCAGGCTCCCTTGCCGTCCATGGACAGTTTGATGCCGCGATCCAGAACCGCGTCGGCAAAAGCGGTCGCAGTGAACTGGCTGCCCTGATCGGTGTTGACGATCTCCGGCTGGCCGTATTTCGCGAAGGCCTTGTCAATGCCGACCGTAATTTCCCCCGAAGTGTCGAAGTAAAAATCCCCACCCTGTGTAGCCGGTGATCAACCGGGGTTGTGATCGGGTGCGCTCCTTCGAGGGCGGCCTGCCGCGACGGCTCGTGTTCGGCTTGCAGTACAGCGCTTCAATGCCCATGCGCTTCATCAGCGTGCCCACATGCCGGCGTCCCACCTTGATGTCTTCACGGCGCAGCAGACGCGCCAGCATGCGCGCTCCCGCGAACGGGAACTCAAGATGCAGCTCGTCGATGCGGCGCATCAGTTTTAGCTCCGTCTCGCTGACCGCTTGCGGCCGGTAGTAGACGCTTGATCGGGCGATCCCCACAAGGCGTGCCTGTTGCGCAATCGGCAGCGCGTGTGCACGGTCGATCATCGCTTTCCGCTCAGCAACCCCGCCTTGCTGAGCGCTCCGCTTAAAAATCGTTCTCCAGCGTCAACTGGCCAATCTTCGCGTGGAGCACCGTGACGTCCACTGGTGGCTCAACCGTCGTTGATTTGCCCGTCTCGAACACTTCCGACACGCTCCTGCAACTGCTTCTTCCAGTCCGTAATCTGGTTCGGATGAACGTCGTCCTGCTGCGCCAGTTCTGCCAGCGTCTTGTCGCCCTTCAGGGCTGCCAGCGCTACCTTTGCCTTGAATGCCGGGCTATGCGACCGGCGGCTTCTTTTTGTCATCTTTGGGGTCCTCTTGCCGGTCCTATGACCAGCTCAGGTCCCGGCCGTTCCACTTACCGACCTGTCCGAATTTCTGGCCCCACCTCTCATACCCGCGCGTCGATCACACAGAACACCGCAAGATTCTTCAATTGGCATTGCCGGTAAATGCATACGGGATCTGCGAGATCCCGTACGACGTTCGTGAAGTTACTCATGGAAAGTTTAATGATCAAACCAGTGATCTCCGACCGGATAGGCCTCGTATCAGGTTTGTGTTCGTCAGGTAGTGGCTTTGTACACGTTTCCTTCGGACCCCACCTCCCGACGATGTCCTTGTGTTTCGCTAGCCCTTCACCACCGTCAGGTTCGTTAGGGGACTCGCGTTCCTCATAGGTTCTTAGCAGCGGCGCCTCGGCGCCTCGCAACACACGCGATGCGATACACACCATCCGCCACAGAAACACCGTGCGTGTCATGCGTGAACCCCAGGAAGCGCATGTCATATTCTTCGAGCGCCTTCAGATAGCCCAGGATAGGACCGTCGGCAGGCCCCGCGTTCTCGCCCGGCATCAACAGCGGGATACCAGGCGGATAAGGCACCACCGCCGTCGCTACCGTGCGCCCTTCCATCTCGGCAAGTTCAAGCAATTCGATGTCGTTGTGCACGAGCAGTTCGAAGGCTTGTTGCGGGCTGAAGTCCGGTCGTGGGAGCGTCGAAAAGCCACGCGCCATCAACTCCGTTGTCTTGAGATCGCTCATCGCGCTGAACATGAGATCGCACAGCTCACGCAGCCCCATGCCGCTGTACCGCCCCGGATCCTTCGCCACCAGATTCGGTAACACCTGTTCCAGTGGGCGATTGGCGTCGTAGTCAGTCTTGAAGTCGAGCAACGTGTTCATGAGGGTTCCCCACTTGCCCTTGGTAATGCCGAGCGAAAACAGCAGCAGGATCGTGAAATCCGTGGTCTTCTCGACGATGATCCCCTGACGGGCGAGATAGGCAGTCACGACACAGGCCGGTATGCCGACTGACATCAGTCCGCCCCCCGGTGCAATGCCCGGCGTGACGATGGAAACCTTGATGGGATCCAGCATGCAGTATCCGTCTTCGATATTGCCAAACCCATGCCACGCCTCTTCCGGATGCAGGACCCAGCATGAAGGGTCGGTGGTCAGCAGGTCTTCGCTGGCTTCGTGAAACGGCGTGCGGCGGCCTGTCTTTTTATCCAGCACGAACTCCGGTTGCCAGCCATCAAAAAACCAGTCGCTTTCTTCTTCAAACTTGGCATGCAGTCTGCCCAGCATCTGACGAAACGACACGGCCTCGCGAATCGCGTCGGTGGTCAGCGCCTCACCACCGGGTCCATCCATCATTGCCGCACTGACATCGTTCGACGCGATGATCGCGTATTGCGGTGAGGTCGACGCATGCATCATGTACGACTCGTTGAAGCGCTCATGTTCGATTGGATTGCGCCCGTTACGAATGTGAATGAATGATGCCTGCGACAGCGCAGCCAGCAGCTTGTGCGTCGAATGCGTCGCGAACACGGTGGGTTTCGAAGCATCGTGCTCCACCGGGTCACCATGCATCGCGAAGCGGTCCCTGTAGAGCGGATTGAAGCGCGCGTAGCCGTACCATGCCTCGTCGAAATGCAGGCGGTCGACGCTTTGACCGAGCAGTTCTTCGACGCGTGTGACGTTGTAGCAAAGACCGTCGTAGGTCGAGTTTGTAATCAGCGCATGAACGGGTGTGGGGCTCACGCCTGCGCGGTTCCCGACAAGCGGGTTTTCTTCGATCGCCAGACGGATCGCTGCCGCTGTGAGCTTTTCCGGCATGATCGGCCCGATAATGCCGTAATGGTTGCGCGACGGCACAAGATAGGTCGGAATCGCGCCAGACATGGTCATTGCATGTTCTGCGGACTTGTGACAATTCCGGTCACACAGGGCGATCTGGTTGCGCGTGACGCTCGCCATCAGAATTACCCGGTTCGACATCGACGAACCATTGGTCACGTGATAGCTGCGATGCGAGCCAAACACTCTCGCCGCGTAGCGCTCGCTCTCACCAATTGGTCCGCTGTGATCGAGCAGCGATCCGAGTTCTCCGACCGAGATCGACAGATCCGAGCGGAACAGTTGCTCCCCGAAGAATTCAAAGAATGCCTGTCCCACGGTCGATTTGAGAAACGCCGTACCGCCCGCGTGACCGGGCGTATGCCACGAATATTCGAATACACGCGAGAAGCGCGCCAGCGCGCCGAACATCGGCGGGAGAACGGTCACGCGATAGCGCTCGATAGAGGCGACGATTCTTCCCGCGACAAAAGCGGTCGTGTCCTCCAGCATCCAGATGAAGTCATCCGCCTTCTGCATCGCATCGACGGGCACCGTCGATGCACTCGTGCGGCTCGCCAGCAGAAAGATGGGCACCGTCGCGCTTCGCTTGCGCTGCGCATCGAGCACACGCTGCGCCTGCTGATGAGTTTCATCGTCGCTGAGTTCCCAGTTCAGCAGCAGGCACTGAATGAGCGGATCGGCTGCAATGACCGCGACGGCATCGTCGGCCGACGTCGCCACGACGACGTTGATGAACCGCTGCTCCAATTCAGTAATCAGTGCCTGTGTGGCGCGTCCGCTTGCGGAGCGCGGTTCGATCTCGTGATGCACGAGAAGCGCCTTCATGCCGAGACGGCGAAGGATGGGTTCGGTGTTCGCTGTCATCGAAGTCCCCTGGTTTTGGCCGCAGTCTCCTGGACTGCGGCGCGATCACGGATACACCTGGATGCCTCGCCCCTGCGTCGCAGATAGCTGGCGGATCCAGGCAAGCGGGCTGCCGCACTGGGCGCCGCCTGGTTTGCCCGCTGAACTCACTCCGGAAGCGCACTGAGCCGGAA
>NZ_JACFYJ010000083.1:0-37574 GCF_037126505.1 Paraburkholderia bengalensis | reverse complement strand
TCGACGTCCAGACAGAAGACGTCGTTGCCGACCTCGGCCAGACATGCGCCCGTGACGAGACCTACGTAACCCGTGCCGATAATGGTGATTTTCATACGCTTTCCGGTAGGTGATGCCGGTTCAATATTCGATGCTTCGCGGTGGCGACGCGAGGCGCGTTCATGCGCGCACGCGGCTCAGTTCGATGCCGTGATCGGCTCGACGCGGCGCGGCGCATACGTTTCCCAGCCGCTGCAACCCGGGCATTGCCAATAGAACAGCCGCGCCCGGAAGCCGCAATTCTGGCACGTGTACCGCGGCAGATTTTTGGTGCGCTGGCGGATCAGCGTGCGCATCAGCTCGAGCTCGCTGCGGCGCGGCTCCTCGGCGACGGCCTGCTGTGCTTCGAGCAGGCGCGTCATGCCCGCGAGATTCGGCGACTTCTCCATCTGCGTGCGCGCGAGCGCGTGCGCCGCTTCCGGACCGCGCAGTGCCGACACGTACTGATACGCGACGTCGAGCAGATCGTTCGACGGATAACCGTCGACCCACGACGTCAGCAGATCCACGCCCTCTTCCTGACGTCCGATGGCCTCATAAGCCTTCATCAGCTTTTCGGCGACGAGGGGCAGGTATGCTGCGTTCTGCTCCTCGACGCGCCGCCACTGCGCGATCGCCTTCTCGTGCTCGCCAGCCGCCGCATCGACGTCGCCGAACAGGATCGTCGCGCGAACGTTTTGCGGATAAGCCTTCAGCGCGAGATCGAGTTGCCGGCGCGCCTCGTCGGGCTTTTTCTGCTGCAGCGCTTCCTGTGCGAGTTCGCAATGGAAATGGCCGATTTCCTTGTCCAGCGACTCGGCGCCCATGGTCTCGAGCCGGCGCGCGGTCTCGATCGACTTGTTCCAGTCTTTCTCGATCTGATAGATCGTCAGCAGCGCGCGCTGGGCGCCCAGCGCGTAGTCGCCCGATTCCAGCGCGTTGAAAGTCTCTTCAGCGCGGTCGAGCAAGCCCGCCTTCAGGAAGTCCTGTCCCAGCTCATACAGCGCGTGATCCCGCTCGCTGGCGGGCAAGTCCGCCCGGCTCAGCAGGTTCTGGTGCACGCGGATCGCGCGGTCAGTTTCTCCCCGGCGGCGGAACAGGTTACCGAGCGCGAAGTGAAGCTCGATGGTTTCGGGGTCGAGCTTGACGACTTCGATGAACGCGTCAATAGCCTGATCCGGCTGCTCGTTCAACAGAAAGTTTAGGCCGCGAAAATAGGAGCGCGGCAGATTGCTGCTTTCGGACAGCAGCGCCTTGAGGTCGTAGCGCGCAGCCACCCAGCCGAACGCGAACGCGACGGGTATGACGAGCAGCCACCAGAGGTCTAGATCCATGCGAATGTGCGGGAGTGCGAAGGAGGCCGCGCGCCGTGTGCGCGCGGCGGGAAAGGGCTAGATGAGCGGCGGCATCGGCGGCTCTTCGACGACGGCGGGCGTCTCGCGCGCCACGCGCAGTTCGCGCTTGAGGCGACCGTTTTCCAGCCGCAGGCGGAACATCGCCGGCAGTGATGACACGAGGCCCGCCAGCAGGCCCACCACGAAGAACGCCAGGCCGATCAGAATCAACGGCGCCTGCCATGCATACCCGGCGAGGAAATTCAGCGTAGCGCTCTGCGTATTGGACAGTGCCAGCACCAGCAGCAGCACGAATACCAGCACGCGAATCAGCCAGACGATAAATTTCATGTATTGATCTCTTGACGGCGGTTGCGGGATGACGCCGGCTTGATGACGCGTCGCGCCACGGTGTTCGCCCGCGCCGAAGTGACCCGTATTGTAAATGAAGCCCATGAGGACTGGCACAGGCGTGCGGTTTGCCACGCCTTACTGTCGTTTGCGGGCTAAAAAATGCTGCGCCGGTGCGACGATGCGCAGACGGCGGCGCCACGAATCGTTGGGTTGCGCGGCGTTTGGCGTCATAGCGCGCGCCTATTTTTGAAGTGGGCCGCCCGCGCAACGGACGAAAAAAAAAGCGCCCGAAGGCGCTTTTTCTGGTCAATGCCAACTGACTGAACCAGTCACCGGCGAACTTCAACCTGACTGCGATATGCCTCGCAGAGCCGGCTCAAAGATCGTCGTCCGCGGATTCAGCCTTCAACGGCTCGCCCGCGCGACGATCGACGCGCTCACGCAACTCTTTGCCTGGCTTGAAGTGCGGTACGTGCTTCTCAGGCACCAACACCTTTTCGCCCGATTTCGGGTTGCGCCCGACGCGGGATGGACGGCGGTTCAGGCCGAAGCTGCCGAAGCCGCGTATTTCGATGCGGTGACCGTTCGCCAAGGCGTCCGACATCGCATCGAGCATCGTCTTCACCGCGAAATCCGCATCTTTGAGGACAAGTTGCGGAAATCGCGTTGCCAGCTGGGCGACCAATTCCGATTTGGTCATACTGCAGCAGACCTCTTGGGGCTTACTGGTTCTGGCCGTCGAGCTTGGCCTTCAGCAGCGCGCCCAGGTTGGTCGTGCCGCTTGCTGCCGAGCTGGTGTCAGCTTGCAGGCCGCGCATCGCTTCCTGCTGCTCAGCCGAATCCTTCGCCTTGATCGACAGGTTGATGCCGCGCGACTTGCGGTCGATGTTGATGATCATCGCATTGACCTTGTCGCCTTCCTTCAGCACGTTGCGCGCGTCTTCCACGCGGTCTTGCGCGATTTCCGAAGCGCGCAGGTAGCCTTCGACGTCAGCCGTCAGCTGGACCACTGCACCCTTCGCGTCAACCGTCTTCACCACGCCGTCAACGATCGAACCCTTGTCGTTCATTGCAACGAAGTTGCTGAACGGGTCGCCTTCGAGCTGCTTGATACCCAGCGAAATGCGTTCCTTCTCGACGTCGATGCCGAGAACGATCGCTTCCACTTCGTCGCCCTTCTTGTACTTGCGAACAGCTTCTTCGCCCGTTTCCGACCACGACAGGTCCGACAGGTGAACCAGACCGTCGATGCCGCCGGGCAGACCGATGAACACGCCGAAGTCGGTGATCGACTTGATTGCGCCCTGGATCTTGTCGCCCTTCTTGAAGTTGCGGCTGAAGTCGTCCCACGGGTTCGGCTTGCACTGCTTCATGCCGAGGCTGATACGGCGGCGGTCTTCGTCGATTTCGAGAACCATGACTTCGACTTCGTCGCCCAGCTGCACGACCTTCGACGGTGCAACGTTCTTGTTCGTCCAGTCCATTTCCGACACGTGGACGAGGCCTTCGATGCCCGACTCGACTTCAACGAACGCGCCGTAGTCGGTGATGTTCGTGACCTTGCCGAACAGACGCGTGCCCGACGGGTAACGGCGCGAGATGCCTTCCCACGGATCGTCGCCCAGTTGCTTGATACCGAGCGAAACGCGGTTCTTTTCCTGGTCGAACTTGAGGATCTTTGCCGTGACTTCCTGGCCAACCGACAGCACTTCCGACGGGTGACGCACGCGACGCCATGCGATATCTGTGATGTGCAGCAGGCCGTCGATGCCGCCGAGGTCCACGAACGCGCCGTAGTCGGTGATGTTCTTGACCACGCCTTCGACGATCGCGCCTTCCTTCAGCGTTTCGAGCAGCTTTGCGCGCTCTTCGCCCTGGGTCGCTTCGATCACAGCGCGGCGCGACAGCACCACGTTGTTACGCTTGCGGTCCAGCTTGATGACGCGGAATTCCAGCGTCTTGCCTTCGTACGGCGTCGTGTCCTTGACAGGGCGCGTGTCGACCAGCGAGCCCGGCAGGAACGCACGGATGCCGTTGACCATGACGGTCATGCCGCCCTTGACCTTGCCCGTGATGGTGCCCGTCACGAGTTCGTTGTTGTCGAGGGCTTTTTCCAGCGACAGCCACGAAGCCAGACGCTTCGCCTTGTCGCGCGACAGGATGGTGTCGCCATAGCCGTTTTCCAGCGCGTCGATCGCGACGGAAACGAAGTCGCCCGCCTGCACTTCTACCTCGCCCGCGTCATTCAGGAACTCTTCGAGCGGGATGTAGGCTTCGGACTTGAGACCAGCGTTGACGACCACGAAGTTGTGGTCGACACGCACGACTTCGGCGGAGATCACTTCGCCAGCGCGCATGTCCTGCTTGGTCAGCGACTCTTCGAACAGAGCCGCAAAAGATTCGGTATTCGGGGTAGAGGTTTGCAGGTCGGACATAAAAATCTGAATTTGCATGGTTTTCGCAGCGTCAGGTGAACCACCACGGTTCAGCACTACGGCAAAGGAGCGAAAGCCATACGGGGTTAAGGGTTAACAATTGCTTCGCGTTTCATCGCAAAGCGCCTACACGACAACAAAACAACCTTGATGCGAGCGTTCCGCGTTCAGCTTTGCGGAACCAGCGCCCGGTACCACTGCACCACCTGTTCGACCGCCTGGTCGACCGACAATGCGGAGGTGTCGAGCATCTGCGCATCCGCTGCGGGCTTGAGCGGCGCGGCTGTGCGCTGACTGTCGCGCTCGTCGCGTTCACGCAAATCCCGGAGCAAGTCATCCATATTAGCAGAAAAACCTTTTTGGATCAATTGCTTATGCCGGCGGGCTGCGCGGGCCTCGACACTAGCCGTCAAAAACACCTTCAAAGACGCGTCAGGAAAGATCACGGTGCCCATGTCGCGGCCGTCCGCGACCAGACCCGGCGGCTTGCGAAAAGCCCGCTGACGAGCCACCAGCGCGGCCCTGACGGGTGCGTGGATGGCGATTGCCGACGCCCGGTTGCCGATTTCCTCGGCGCGAATGTCGGTTGAGACGTCGGCGCCGTCGAGTTGCGCAATGCCTTCGCGAAAAGTGATATGGAGGTCGCCGACCAGTTTTGCAAGCGCGTCGGCGTCATCCGCGTCGATGTCGTAGCGCACGCTGGCGAGCGCCGCCAGCCTGTAAAGCGCGCCGCTGTCGAGCAGGTGGAAGCCGAGTTCGGCGGCGACGAGCGCGGCCACCGTGCCCTTGCCGGAGGCGGTCGGGCCGTCGATCGTAATGACGGGCGTCTGGTGAAAGGGACGAGTCGGTTTCATCGGAAAGTTCGCCCGCCGGATTGGGCGGCGGATGTTGTCAATGCAGTCACGGTTGAGCGAGCGCAAGGAAGCGCTCGAAATAATCGGGGAACGTCTTGCCGACGCATTTCGGATCATTGATCCGCACGGGCACGCCGCCCAGGCTCACCAGCGAGAAGCACATCGCCATCCGGTGATCGTCATAGGTGTCGATCGCGGCGTTCGGCGTCAGCTTTTCAGGCGGCGTCACGACGAGGAAATCCTCGCCCTCCTGCACCTTCGCGCCCACTTTGCGCAGTTCGGTCGCCATCGCGGCAATGCGGTCGGTTTCCTTCACGCGCCAGCTCCCGATGTTGCGCAGCGTGGTGGTGCCGTCTGCGAACAGCGCGGCGACGGCGATCGTCATGGCCGCGTCGGGAATCAGGTTGAAGTCCATGTCGATGGGATCGAGCTTGCCGTGGTCGTTGCCGACGCCGCGCACCTCGATCCAGTCGTCGCCCATCGTCACGTTCGCGCCCATTTTCATCAGCGCGGTCGCAAAGCCGACGTCGCCCTGAATGCTGGCGCGCCCCACGCCTTCGACCCGCAGCGGTCCGCCGCCGAGCGCGCCCGCGGCCAGAAAATACGACGCCGATGACGCATCGCCTTCCACCATGATCTTGCCCGGCGACTGATAACGCACCCCGCTCGGAATCGTGAAGCGCTCCCAGCCGAAGCGCTCGACCTTGATGCCGAAACGCGCCATCAGCGCGATTGTGATCTCGATATAGGGCTTCGAAATCAGCTCGCCCGCCACTTCGACGACCGTCTCGCCGCTTGCCGTCTTGACGAGGGGCAGCGTCATCAGCAGCGCCGTCAGGAACTGGCTCGACACGTCGCCGCGCACGCGGATCGGCGCATCGACGGTAATCTGCGCCGGACGGATGCGCAGCGGCGGAAAACCCTCGTTCTCTTCGTAGTCGATCTTCGCGCCGATCTGCCGCAGCCCGTCGACGAGATCGCCGATCGGCCGCTCGTGCATGCGCGGCACGCCGTGAATCCGGTAATCGCCGCCGTTCACGGCCAGCGCCGCCGTCAGCGGACGCACTGCCGTGCCCGCGTTGCCGAGGAACAGATCGGCGCGCGCGGCGGGCAGCGCGCCACGCGTGCCCGTCACGACACAGGTGTCGCCGTCACGTTTCAGCTTGACGCCGAGCTTTTCGAGCGCATCGAGCATCACACGCGTGTCGTCGGAATCGAGCAGATTCGTGATCGTCGTCTCGCCCTCGGCCAACGCCGCGAGCAGCAGCACGCGGTTCGAAATGCTCTTCGAGCCAGGCAGACGGACAGTGCCGGACGCACGGGAAAAGGGTCCGAGATCGAGATGTTCCATGTGAATTCCAATGTCCTTTATTTCGACGCGTCGTCGGTGGCCGAACGCTCGGGCGACGGCTGCTCGGCCGCCTGTTGCGACGACGCGGCGCGCTCCTGCCACTCGCTGCGCGCGGCGCGCGAGCGCGCGAACACGGCTTCGAGTGTCGCGCCGTCGCCGGCTTCGATGGCTGCGCGCAAGCGCGCGAGCACGGCCGTATAGCCGTCGATTTCGTCGAGCAACGCCGCGCGGTTCGCCACACAGACGTCGCGCCACATTTCGGGGCTCGACGCGGCAATGCGCGTGAAGTCGCGGAAGCCGCCCGCCGCGAAAGAGAACTTCAGCGCCGCGTCCGATGAATGAAGAATCTGCTCGACCAGCGCGAACGACAACACGTGCGGCAAATGGCTGACGGACGCGAACACGCGATCATGCTGTTCCGGCGACATCGCGTGCACGCTCGCGCCCGTCGCGCGCCACATCGCGGCAACCCGTTCGACGTCCGCTGGCGCGTTCTCCGGCAACGCGCACAGCACGACGTTGCGGTTCACGTACAGGTCGGGCAGCGCCGCGTCGACGCCGCTCGATTCGCGGCCGGCAATGGGATGGCCCGGGACGACTGGCCGATGCGCTCGAGCGCGCGCTGCAGCGCGCGCACGACGTCGGACTTCGTGCTGCCCGCGTCGGTGACGACGGTCGACGGCTCGAGAAACGGCGCGATGCGCTCGAGCAGCGCGAGCAGCGCGAGCAGCGCGAGCAGCACCACATCGGCGCCTGCGAGCGCGTCGCGCAACGCCGCGTCGTCGGCGAGCGACGCGCTCGCGTCGATCACGCCGAGTTCCAGCGCGCGCTCAGTCGATGCCGCCGAGCGCCCCACGCCGATCACGCGACGCGTGCCGCCCACTTTGCCGCGCTCGCGCAACGCGCGCGCCAACGACCCGCCGATTAGCCCGACGCCGAAAATCACCAGTTTGTCGAAAGAAAACGCTGCCACGTCAGTCACAGAAAAAACGCGCCTCGCTTCGATGAGGCGCGCGGATTGCATTGAACGCTCAGGCCGTTGCCAGCGTCTTTTCGAGCGCCGCGATGAACGCGTCGTTTTCTTCCGGCAAGCCGATCGTCACGCGCAGCCACTGCGGCAGACCGTAGTTGCCCACCGGCCGCACGATCACGCCCTGCTTCAGCAGCTCCAGATTCACCCGATTGCCCGCGCCGTCGTCATTGCCGACGCGCACCAGCACGAAGTTGCCATGCGACGGCACGTATTCGAGACCGAGCCGGTCGAACGCGTCCGTGAGGCGGCGGTAGCCCTGGGCGTTCAGTTCCGCGCTCTTTTGCAGGAACGGCTTGTCGTTCAGGGCGGCGATCGCGGCGGCTTGCGCGAGCGTGTTCACGTTGAACGGCTGACGCAGACGGTTCATCAGATCGGTCAGTTCCGGCTGCGCAATCGCAAGACCGACGCGCAGGCCCGCGAGGCCGAACGCCTTCGAGAACGTGCGCGACACCAGCAGATTCGGATAGCGGCGCACCCACGCGATCGAGTCGTAGCGCTGGTCGGCGCTCAGGTATTCCGTGTACGCCTCGTCCAGCACGACAGCCACGTGGCGCGGCA
The DNA here is from genome assembly GCF_037126505.1 of Paraburkholderia bengalensis. Lineage (NCBI taxonomy): Bacteria > Pseudomonadati > Pseudomonadota > Betaproteobacteria > Burkholderiales > Burkholderiaceae > Paraburkholderia > Paraburkholderia bengalensis. The sequence continues at coordinate 29,637 of NZ_JACFYJ010000083.1, read as the reverse complement.
CCTTAGCGAGGAACGCTTCGATCGTCGGGCCGTCGATGAACGTGCCCGTCGGATTGTTCGGGTTCGCGACGAACACGAGGCGCGTGTCGTCGCTGATCGCGGCGAGCATGGCGTCGAGATCATGGCCGTACCTGACGGCGGGCACGACGATCGCGCGCGCGCCGATGCCTTGCGTCGCCAGCGCGTACACGGCGAACGAGTACTGCGCGTAGACGACCGACTGGCTCTTCTCGACGAACGCGTGCGCAGCCAGTTCCAGGATGTCGTTGCTGCCGTTACCGAGCGTGATCCAGTCGGCGGGCACGTCGTAGTGCGCGGCGAGCGCAGCCTTCAGTTCGAAGCCGTTCGCGTCCGGATAGCGGCCTAGTTCGCTTGCGGCTTGCGCCATCGCCGTCTTCGCTGACTCGGGCATGCCGAGCGGGTTTTCGTTCGACGCGAGCTTCACGATCCGCGCTTCGTCCAGCCCGAATTCGCGCGCGACTTCCGAGATCGGCTTGCCAGCCACGTAGGGCGCGATCGCGCGAACATAGGACGGACCGAAAGACGTTGTCATAAATATCTCCGGAAAGCTCTTAATCAGGCTTGCTTGTTGAGGGCAAAACAAAGGCGTATCAGCGTGCGCGCGGATACGAACCGAGAATTTTCAGGAAGTCGGCTTTCTGGCCGAGTTCGGCGAGCGCGGCTTGCACCGACGCGTCATCGCGATGGCCTTCGATGTCGATGTAGAAGTAGTACTCCCACGTACCGACGCGCGCGGGACGCGACTCGAAGCGAGTCATCGACACGCCGTGTCGCGCGAGCGGCTCCAGCAGCTTGAACATTGCGCCGGGCTCGTTCGCCACCGACACGATCAGCGACGTTTTGTCATTGCCGCTCGCGCCCGTCGGCTGCTTGCCGATCATCACGAAGCGCGTGCGATTGTGCGGATCGTCCTGGATCAGCGCGTAGGCGACCTGCAGGCCGTATTGCGTTGCCGCGCGGTCGCCGGCAATGGCGGCGATGGTGGGATCTTGCGCCGCCATGCGCGCGGCTTCGGCGTTGCTCGACACGGCCTGGCGCTCGACGTGCGGCGCGTGCGTGGACAGCCAGCGCTGGCACTGCGCCAGCGCCTGCGCGTGCGCGCATACGCGCGTCACGCCTGTCAGGCCGCCGTTGAGGGTCAGCAGATTGTGATGGATGGGCAACGCCAGTTCGCCGCCGATCAGCAGTTGAGTTTGCAGCAGCAGATCGAGCGTGCGCGACACCGCGCCTTCCGTCGAATTCTCGATGGGAACGACGCCGAATTCCGCGCCGCCCGCCTCGACGGAGCGGAACACTTCGTCGATGGACGAACACGGCAGCCCTTCGATCGACTGGCCGAAATACTCGTGCATCGCCTGCTCGCTGTAAGTGCCGGCCGGGCCGAGATAGGCGGCCGTCAAGTTCTTTTCCAGCGCACGGCTCGCGGCCATGATTTCGCGCCAGATCGCGCTGATGTGCTCGCCTGCAAGCGGCCCTGCGCTCATGTCCTGCAGCCGCGCGATTACCTGCTGCTCGCGCTCCGGACGAAACACGGGCGCATTGAAATGTTTCTTGACCTCGCCGACTTCGAGCGCGACGGCGGCGCGCTGATTCAGAAGCGCGATCAGCTGCGCGTCGATCGCGTCGATGCGTTCGCGCAGCGGTTTGAGTTGGGAATTGAGTTCGTCGTCCATGCCTGTTGCGGCCAGTTCGGGGCCAGTTCGAAAGAGGATGCGCGCGCCGCGACCCGTGGTATCACGCGCTGCGCTGTTCGAATTCCCTCATGTACTCGACAAGCGCTTTGACGCCTTCGATCGGCACCGCGTTGTAAATTGACGCCCGCATGCCGCCGACGGACTTGTGGCCCTTCAGCTGCACCAGCCCGCGCGCTTTCGCGCCGGCCAGGAAATCTTCGTTGCGCGACTCGTCGGCGAGGAAAAACGGTACGTTCATCCGCGACCGCGCGTTGCGCTCGACCTTGTTCAGATAGAAGCTTGACGAATCGATGGTGTCGTACAGCAGCTTCGCCTTTTCGACGTTGCGTGCCTCGATCGCCGTGAGACCGCCCAGCTTCTTCAACCACTTGAACACCAGCCCGGCGATGTAGATCGCGTACGTGGGCGGCGTGTTGTACATCGAATTGTTCAGTGCAACCGTTTTCCACTCGAACGCCGACGGACAGATCGCCATCGAGCGCTCCAACAGGTCTTCGCGCACGATCACCACTGTCACGCCCGCCATGCCGATGTTCTTCTGCGCGCCGCCGAACAGCACGCCGTATTTGGCGATGTTCATTGGACGCGACAGAATGTGCGACGACGCGTCCGCCACGAGCGGAATGTCGCCGAGATCGGGGATCTCAAACGTTTCGACGCCGTGGATCGTCTCGTTCGTGCACAGGTGGACGTAGGCGGGGTCGTCAGAGAGCTTCCATTCCGCGCGCGGCGGCACGTGCGTGAAGCCGTCTGGCGTTTCGCCGCTCGCCGCGAGATTGACCGTGCCGTATTTCTGCGCTTCCTTGAACGACTTCTGCGACCACGAGCCCGTCACGACGAAGTCGGCGCGCGCCTTGCGGCCCATCAGGTTCATCGGCACGATCGCGTTCTCGCCGAGTCCGCCGCCTTGCAGAAAGAGAATCTGATGGCTTGACGGCACTTGCAGCAATTCGCGCAGGTCAGTCAGCGCCTCTTCATGAATCGTCATGAACTCTTTGCCGCGATGGCTCATTTCCATCACGCTCATGCCGCTACCGCGCCAATCGAGCATCTCGTCGGCTGCCTGGCGCAGCACTTCTTCGGGCATGGCCGCCGGACCGGCGGAGAAATTGAAGACGCGCATCGTGGAAACCCTGCGTGAGAACCCCGGAAACAGGCGCGCGGCATGGAAAAGAACCGGAAACCGCGCCTGAAAGAAAAATGGCCGTCTGCGCACAAGCGCAAACAGCCATTATCGCATTGACGCTCAAAACCCGCCAAACCTCGGCGATTCAAGGGGATTTCGCGAATTCCCTCATCTTGCCTCCGTTGGCAGACGTCCTGGCGCCGTTCAGCCTCGCTCGACCTTGCTTACTTCGCCGGCTTGACGGACGCGACTTCCTTGTCAGCCTGGTCGCGCGTTGCCTTGATCGATTGCGGCATGTACTTCTGCATCAGACCGTTCACGACGTCGCGGCCAACCTGGTCTTGCACCTGGATGAACTTGCGGCCCGTCGGGCTCTTGTAGAAGTTGGTCAGGTCGTTGATTTCCTGCGTGCTGTAGTACTTCGCGTAAGCGTCGTACTGAGCTTGCATGGCGTCCTGCTTGAATGCGTCCGTGGCGAAAACCTGGCCTGCCGAGTCAACCAGCTTCGGCACAGCGTTCTTCTGCAGGGCCGGGACGGAAGCCTGCTTTTGCTTGTCCGTCATCGTCTTGTTTTCCGACAGGGCATCCGACAGGATGGCCGGGACGAGCTGCTTGGCCTGCATCTGCGCGCTGTTGCCGATTGCACCGACCAGCTTCTGTGCGTCGATCGCGTCGAGCAGATTCTTGATGGCGGCTTGCTTGGCGGGATCAACGGGTGCAGCAGCCGCAGCGGGAGCAGCCGGCGCCGGCTGCTGGTTTTGCAGCGCTTGCGCCATCGCGAGCGTCGGCACGAAAGCGGCCAGGACCATCAACTGCTTGAAACGTTTTTGCATCACTACTCCCTAAGAGAAATTAACCTAACTGCTCGACCGCGCCAGCGGCGCATCGGCCCGATGCGCCTCATCATCACAGGGCCCGCGCGGTCTTACGCATCACTTGAGAAGCTTCACTGCGGATTACGGCGCGTCGCTTTCGTCACCATTCGCGTCGTCCGCGGGTACGTCGGCATCGCCGTCCACGTCAGCTTCCGCTTCGGCAATCTGTTGCAGACCGGAAAGCTTGGTACCTTCATCAAGGCTGATGAGTGTAACACCTTGCGTTGCGCGGCCCATTTCTCGAATTTCCGACACGCGCGTGCGGATCAGCACGCCCGTGTTGGTGATCAACATGATCTGCGCTTCCGGGTCGACGAGCGTTGCGGCAACCACCTTGCCGTTGCGCTCGGACGTCTGGATCGCGATCATGCCCTTTGTGCCGCGGCCGTGACGCGTGTACTCCAGAATCGGCGTGCGCTTGCCGTAACCGTTTTCCGTCGCCGTCAGCACCGACTGCTGCTCGTCGCCGGCAACCAGCAATGCAATCACCTGCTGACCATCTTCGAGCTGCATGCCGCGCACGCCGCGCGCCTCGCGACCCATCGGGCGAACATCGTTTTCGTCGAAGCGCACCGCCTTGCCCGAATCGGAGAACAGCATCACGTCGTGCTCGCCGTCCGTGATGGCCGCGCCGATCAGGTAATCGCCGTCGTCCAGACCGACGGCAATGATGCCCTTCTTCAGCGGACGGCTGAACGCCTCGAGCGGCGTCTTCTTCACAGTGCCGAGCGCCGTCGCCATGAAAACGAACTTGTCGGCCGAAAATTCCTTCACCGGCAGCACGACCGTGATCTTTTCGCCTTCCTGCAGCGGGAACATGTTGACGATCGGACGGCCACGCGAATTGCGCGAGCCCTGCGGCACTTCATAAACCTTCAGCCAGTAGACGCGGCCGCGGTTCGAGAAGCACAGAATGTGATCGTGCGTGTTCGCGATGAAGAGCGTGTCGATCCAGTCGTCGTCCTTCATCTGCGTTGCCTGCTTGCCGCGACCTCCGCGCTTCTGGGCGCGATATTCGGACAACGGCTGCGATTTTACGTAACCCGCGTGCGACATCGTCACGACCATGTCCTGCGGCGTGATGAGGTCTTCCGTATTCAGCTCGGTCGCGTTCATCTCGATCTTCGAGCGGCGTTCGTCGCCAAATTCGCTCTTGATCGTGCTGAGTTCGTCGAAGATGATGGAAGTTATGCGCTCCGGACGCGCGAGGATATCCAGCAGGTCGGCGATCTGGGCCATCACGTCGCGGTACTCGCCAATGATCTTGTCCTGCTCGAGACCCGTCAGGCGCTGCAGGCGCATCTGGAGAATTTCCTGCGCCTGCGTGTCCGACAGACGGTACAAACCGTCCGCCTGCATGCCGTACGCCGGGTTCAGCCCTTCCGGACGGTATGCCGCGCGGCCGCCCGACGAAGCATTGTCGCTTTCCGCGCGCTGCAGCATCTCGCGCACGATCGACGAATCCCACGAGCGGTCCATCAGCTCCTGCTTCGCGATGGGCGGCGTCGGCGCGGCCTTGATGATCGCGATGAAGTCGTCGATGTTGGCGAGCGCGACAGCGAGGCCTTCCAGCACATGGCCGCGCTCGCGCGCCTTGCGCAACTCGAAAACAGTGCGCCGCGTCAGCACTTCCCGACGGTGCGACAGGAAATGCGACAGCATTTCCTTCAGGTTCAGCAGCTTCGGCTGGCCGTCGACCAGCGCGACCATGTTCATGCCGAACGTGTCCTGGAGCTGCGTTGCCTTATATAGATTGTTGAGGATGACCTCAGGCACTTCGCCGCGCTTCAGCTCGATCACCACGCGCATACCGCTCTTGTCGGACTCGTCGCGAATGTCTGAGATGCCTTCGAGCTTTTTCTCATTCACCAGCTCGGCGATCCGTTCGAGCAGCGAACGCTTGTTCACCTGATACGGCAGTTCGTCGACGATGATCGCCATGCGCTGGCCGCGATCGATCTCTTCGAAGTGCGTGGCCGCGCGCATCACGACGCGCCCGCGCCCTGTGCGGTAGCCGTCGCGCACACCCGCGACGCCGTAGATGATGCCCGCCGTCGGAAAGTCTGGCGCGGGCACGATCTCGATCAGCTCGTCGATCGTCGCTTCCGGGTTCTTCAGCAGATGATGGCAGGCGTCGACGATTTCGGTCAGGTTGTGCGGCGGGATGTTCGTCGCCATGCCGACGGCGATGCCCGACGAGCCGTTGATCAGCAGGTTGGGAATGCGCGCAGGCAGGATGGTCGGCTCGTTTTCACTGCCGTCGTAGTTCGGCTGGAAGTCGACCGTTTCCTTGTCGATATCGGCGAGCAGTTCGTGGCCGATCTTGGCCATGCGGATTTCGGTGTAACGCATGGCCGCGGCGTTGTCGCCGTCGACCGAACCGAAGTTGCCCTGCCCGTCGACCAGCATGTAGCGCAGCGAAAAGTCCTGCGCCATGCGGACGATCGTGTCGTATACAGCCGAGTCACCGTGCGGGTGGTACTTACCGATCACGTCGCCGACGATACGCGCCGACTTCTTGTACGCCCGGTTCCAGTCGTTGTTCAGCTCGTGCATGGCATACAGCACGCGCCGGTGAACCGGCTTCAGACCATCTCGGACATCGGGAAGCGCGCGCCCTACGATCACGCTCATCGCGTACTCGATATACGAGCGGCGCATTTCCTCCTCTAGGGAGATTGGTAGAGTCTCTTTGGCGAATTGATCCATTGTCCGTATCGTTTACGCGCGAAGACGATGAGGGAAACGCGTTCTTCACCCCACCGCTTGGGCCTACCCCTGTGCGCGCGCCTGCAACAATCCGCAAACGCGCATCACGCGATTCTACCATGCGGCGCAACCGCTCCCGCCGACCTGCGTATACCTATTAGTGGGACGCCGAAAAACGGCACCTGGAAGCACCTCGCGCGCGACGCGGCCAGGCCCGAAAAATGCTCACCTCCAGGCCGCGCAAAACGGCCTCCGGCGGGCTCTTGACGAACGTGACACCGTTTGTTGCGCATGCACCACATTCGACCGGGCTCGACTATGGGGGGAGGATTTTTTTATCGTCGGAAGGGAACGATATGGCAAAATGCGAACGCACAAAGTTAGACACGGCTCGAAGTCTACACACAGCGGCGTTCGCGCCACACCGATGTTATACTTCGAGCAATGTATGACTGGTCTTCGTCAACAGGCTCGCAGTAAACCTGCGGTAATCTCAATTTCGAGAGGAGAAATATGAATAAACTTTCAAAGCTCGCGTTCATTGCAGCTACCGCAGTTATGGCTGCATCCGCTTCGGCACAGTCGGTGCCGGCGTCGCGACAAGCCACGAACGACAACTGGGTGAACGGCACCGGCGAATACGTGTGGATGAACGGCACGAACGAGCTTTGCTGGCGCGATGCGTTCTGGACGCCGGCAACGGCTAACGCAAAGTGCGATGGCGCACTGGTCGCGCAAGCACCGACGCCGCCGGCACCGGCGCCCGTCGCTCCCGCAATCACCAGCCAGAAAATCACATACCAGGCTGACACGCTGTTCGACTTCGACAAGGCTATCCTGAAGCCGGCTGGCAAGGAAAAGCTGGACGACCTGGCATCGAAGATTCAAGGCCTGAACCTGGAAGTCGTTGTGGCCACGGGCTACACGGACCGCATCGGTTCGGACAAGTACAACGACCGTCTGTCGCTGCGTCGTGCACAAGCTGTCAAGGCATACCTGGTCAGCAAGGGCATCGAAGCCAACCGCATCTACACGGAAGGCAAGGGCAAGCGCAACCCGGTCACGACCGGTTGCAACCAGAAGAACCGCAAGCAACTCATCGCCTGCCTCGCACCGGATCGTCGCGTGGAAGTCGAAGTTGTCGGTACTTCGAAGCAGTAAGCTACAGAACACGGCAATATCAAGCCCCGCTTCGGCGGGGCTTTTTTATGTGCATCGCCAGCAAGCTCCACCGCGAGTAGAAACGCATTCCCGGCGGCTCCGGCGCCTTTTTGCCGCCCGGTTCGCTGCCCTATATACTCAGGGTTTCTCCGATCCACCGCTCCATCCGCCTCCGAGACGTCTCCGTCATGACCAACGCCGATCCCCACGAACTACAGAAATTCAGCGATCTCGCGCATCGCTGGTGGGACCCGAATGCCGAGTTCAAGCCTTTGCATGAACTGAATCCGGTGCGGCTCAACTGGATTGACGCGCACGCGCACCTCGCCGGCAAACGCGTCCTCGATATCGGCTGCGGCGGCGGAATCCTGTCGGAATCGATGGCGACGTTGGGCGCCGACGTGAAGGGGATTGACCTGTCTCACGAAGCGCTGGGTGTCGCGGATCTTCACAGCCTTGAAAGCGGGGTAACGGTAAATTACGAGGAGATCGCGGCCGAAGCGCTCGCAGCCCGCGAGCCTGCATCGTTCGACGTGGTGACGTGCATGGAAATGCTCGAGCACGTGCCCGATCCGTCAAAGGTCGTCGAAGCATGCAAGACGCTCGTGAAACCTGGCGGCTGGGTGTTCTTCTCCACGCTCAATCGCAACGTGAAGTCCTACCTGCTGGCGGTGATCGGCGCGGAGTACCTTGCGCGCATGCTGCCGAAGGGCACGCACGACTACGCGCGCTTCATCCGGCCGTCGGAGCTGGCCGGCTTCGCGCGCGCGGCGGGCCTGCATACCGCGGACATCAAGGGCATCACCTACAACCCGCTCACCAAGCATTTCGGCCTCTCGGGCGACACGGACGTCAACTATATGCTGGCGTGCCGTCGCGAAGCCTGAGCGATCCGCGCCCGTCAACCCCGCCCCTATATCTGTCTGCCTAGTTAAATGAGTGATCCCACGCCCCTGCCACAACGCGAGGACGAAGACACGTCGATTGGTCTTTGTCAGGGCATCCTGTTCGACCTCGACGGCACGCTTGCCGACACGGCGCCCGATCTCGCCGCAGCCGTCAATAAAATGCGCCACGAGCGCGGCCTGGAGATGGTGCCGCTCGAACGCCTACGGCCGCTCGCATCGGCGGGCGCGCGCGGCCTGCTGGGAGGCGCGTTCGGTATCGGCCCCGATCACCACGACTACGCGTCGATGCGCGACGAATTTCTCGCGAACTACGAAGCCGACCTGTGCATCGAGACGCTGCTGTTTCCGGGCATCGGCGAGATCCTCGACGAACTCGACGCGCGCAACGTTCGCTGGGGCATCGTGACGAACAAGGTCGCGCGGCTGACGGAGCCGCTCGTTGCGCAACTCGGGCTGGGCGCCCGCGCGGGCTGCGTCGTCAGCGGCGATACGACGCCGCATTCGAAGCCCCATCCGGCGCCGCTGTTGCACGCCGCGAAAGAACTGGACCTGCAGCCGGAACGGATCGTCTACGTCGGCGACGACCTGCGCGACGTGCAGGCAGGCTTCGCGGCGGGCATGGTGACGGTGGCCGCGGCCTACGGCTATTGCGGCAACGACATTCCGCCCACCCATTGGCACGCGAAGCATGTCGTGAACTCGACATCCGAGCTGCAAAAGCTGCTGCGCGACATCAGCTGAAGCGCGAGGCGCAATCTGCGCGTTTCGCCGTGACTCGGGCGAAGCACTGTTGTAAAATCACTCCTTGGGCCACATATGTTGCTCATTCCTTCTGCGGGGGCGACCTGGTTTCGACAGGGGTTGCGAAGCGGCTAGGGCATGTCGAGGACCCGTCACCTCGTTAATCAATGGGAAAAACGTAACTGCAAACGACGATACGTTCGCACTGGCAGCCTAAGGGCCGCCGTCCTCTGCCTAGTTCACTGACGGGCTAGTGTCGCAAGACCGGTAGCAATACCGACAGAGGTCATTTACGTCAGTTAAGCCTTGGCGGTGTCACGACGTCCGGGTCGAAAATCTAGTGAATCGCCGTAGCGCAGCGTGTTCGTCCGCGTCGCTCCGGTTAAATCAAAAGACAGAACTAAACATGTAGAACTAGTCGTGGAGGACTTCTGGACGCGGGTTCGATTCCCGCCGCCTCCACCATATTCATTCCGGCAACCTCGGCGTTGCCTTGAAACCCGCGCGGGCCATGCCTTCGCGGGTTTTTGCCATTTGCGTCACGCGCGCCTGCCAGGAAGCTGACGCCCTCTCCTCTTATTACCGCCGGTCTTCAAACGCAGCGTCGCCATCACGCATCCTGCATAGGTTGGCGCCCCATTTTCAACCTTTTCCGATAGCCGCGCCGACTGACATCACGTGAAATGCACAAATCCAACGGCGCGCGCCCGGCAGCGTCAGATTCGATTGGTATCACTAATAAAATGGAAAGTGCAAACATGAGCGACGTAGAGGTTCCCATCATGGCCCGCCTCGGCGACATGACCGATCACGGAGGCAAGATCGTCGAGGCGGCGCAGGATCTGACCGACGCCGACATCGGCGTCGCGCTCGACGGCCATCTGGTCGCGTGCCCGCGCTGCGGCGGTAAATACCCGATCATCGCCAGCGGCAGGCGCCGGCACGATGGCAAGCGCATCGCCTACATCGGCGACATCACGACCTGCGGCGCAACGCTGATTCGCCCGGCCGAACACGGTTAACACCCGGCGAAAAAAATACAAAGCCCGCGGCAGCTGAGCTGCGCGGGCTTTGGTCGTTTCCTGGCCTTGTGTCGTTTCTGGCGACGGCATCACGCCCTCATGCCGCGGCGCGCACATACACCTCTTCCGTTTCCCGGACGAACCTGCTGTTGCAGAACTCCCGCCGGGCTTTGCCGCGAGCGCGTTGCCCCATCGACGGCAAAGCATCGCGGCAAGCCAGCTTGTCGCACAACCGCTGTGTCATCGCTTGCGTATCGCGCGCTTCGAGATCCGGCCGTCGACGCCCTCGTCGACGTTCTCCGGCAAGCTCGCGCAGCGCGTTACCAGCGCTGCCCGCCCCATCGACATCATCTCGCGGCACGCGAATGATCCGACGATTATGTCGAGCGGTCCACATGCATCTTGCTGACTGAAAGCGCAGGCAAGACAGTCAACCGCGATGCAGCGACGAAGAGGCGCCACTCGCGAACAATGACGGGCATGCATTCGACGCTCGCGTGGAATATTTGCGCGCGCAGGCCGTTTATTCGGAGCGCGCCGCCTCACCGCATCTTCAGCGCGCACAAGCCAACCGATTGCATACACTCCATATACAACGTCCAGAACAGGAGCCGCATCATGCGCAAGACTCTCTTCCTCATCGCCGCGCTCGCGCTTCAACAAGCCGCCTTCGCCGCGCCGCCGAAAACCATGGACGGACATTTCGTCGACGCTCAGGGACGAACGCTCTACACCTTCGATAAAGACACGACGCCAGGCAAGAGCGCCTGTACAGGTGGCTGCGCGGCCGCATGGCCTGCCGCTACGGCGGACGCGAGCGACAAGCCGTCAGGTGACTGGACGATGATCGACGGCGCGGATGGAAGCAAGCAGTGGGCATACAAGGGCAAGCCACTCTACCGCTTTGCGAAGGACGAGAAACCCGGCGACATGAAGGGCGACGGCTTCAAGGACGTGTGGCATACGGCCAAGCCCTGATTCGCGCGCGTCGGCGGGTAGACGCCGCGCCGCGAAGGCGCGGCGCGTCAGACTTGATTATTGATCGTCAGGGCACTTGAGGTTGCAACCGTTCGGATCGCCGTTGTCGCCGCGCTTGCGCAGCTTCGACGGCTTGTCGCTCTGAAACTTCTTCGATGGCGCCGAGGCGCCGAACGGCATCTGCGGATGCTCGTTCAGCTTGAATTCCTCGGTCAGAATGCCGCCCGGCACACCGGGCGAATTCTGCGCAAACGCAACTGAGATCGTGGCAAACAGCGCGCCGGCAGTCAGCGCGGCGGCACAGGCGGGAACGAGAAATTTCATGTCGATTCGGCGCGGCATGAACGCCGCGCATGTCAGGCGTTGTAATGAAAGCGTAGAGATTAACGCAAAGCGCGCTGCAACGCAGCGCCCTCGGCCTGATCCGTTGTTACGGGCGCTTACGCCATGCGCGCCTTGCGCAGGCTTGCGCCGTGTTGCGCTTTCTTGCACGCCGCATCGAAACGGGGCCGCGCACCTCAGGCGGCCGTCTCTTCGCCTGCCAGGCCTTCGTCCAGTTCCAGCAATTTGCCGCAGTCGCCGGCATCGTAGCCTTCCAGATGCGCGACGCTCTGCCGGAATGTCTTGCCGCGCAGCACCGACATCACCGTCGTCAGTGGCGCGCGTTCGAGCCGTGCCCTGTCGCAGGCGAAGTAATAGTCCTCGTCGACGATCGGAATGAAGTCGAGCCCGAAGTGATGCGCGGCCGGCTCGACGCCAAACCCGACGTCCGCCATGCCGCTCGCCACGAAAGCCGCGATCGCCGAATGCGTCAGTTCCGTCGACGCATACCCGTTCACGCGGTCGGGATCGACGCCCACACGCCGTAGCGCGAGATCGATCAGCATGCGCGTGCCGGAGCCGTGCTGGCGATTGACGAAGCGGATGTCGTCGCGCGCCAGATCCGTCAATCCGCCAATGCCCTTCGGGTTGCCCTTCGCGAGAAAGAGCCCCTGCTTGCGCCGCGTCAGATGGACGAGCACATGACGCTGCGGATCGAGCCACTGCCGGTACTTGTCCGCGCAAGCCGCACGAAACTCGCCGCGCGGCAAGTGGAAGCCGGCGAGATCGCACTCGGCACGCGCGAGCGCCGTGATTGCTTCGGCGCTGTCGCGATATTTGATGTCGAGCGGCACTTCGTCGGCGACGAGCGCCGTGACGAGCGCCGCCACCGCATAACCGTGCGAAGCGTGGATGCGCACGTCTTCGGCGGGCGGCGCGAGCCAGCGGTTCAGATCGCTTGCCACCTCGCTCGCGAGCGCCTGCATGTTGCCGTCCAGCCGCTCCCCGCACAGTCGCTGCGCGCGCAACACGGCCTGTCCCAATTCAGACAGCGCCGACCCGCGCCCACGCTCCTTTTCGATCAGCGCGCCGCCCAGTTGCGTTTCGATGGCACGCAGCAAACCCCACGCGTGGCGGTAGGACAAACCCTTAAGCGCGGCCGCCTGCGCGATGCTGCCCGTCTGGTCGACGAGCGAGAGTAGCGGCACAGCGTCAGTCAGGCTGGACGTTTGGCCGTTGCTGTCCCGCACAATCAGCTGCGCCTGGCATTCGATCCGAATCATATATGTACTTTCAGTTCCTATTGCGAAAGCCGGTACACCCGCCTATCGTTCGCATTGATATATCAAACAAGCAAAGCATAGATGCGCGGGTTATGAATAACAAGTGCATATATCGACTTTGGAGGAGCCCCACTGTGGATCGACCGAACGCCATTGCGCCAGACGAACTCGTGCAGCGTCACGCGCTGCCCGGCAAATCGCTGGTTGCCGTACTGCACGCCATTCAGGACGACGTCGGCTTCGTGCCGCCCGACACCGTCGCGCCGCTCGCGCGCACGCTGAACCTGTCGCGCGCGGAAGTTCATGGCGTCATCACTTACTACCACCACTTCCGCCAGTCGCCTGCCGCGCCCGTAACGGTGCAACTGTGCCGCGCGGAAGCCTGCCGCAGCATGGGCACGGAAGCGCTCGCGCAGCATATCGAGGCGCGCACGGGTTGCCGCTTCGATGCGCACAAGCACGGTGACGATCACAAGCACGATCACGCCTGCGATGGCGCCGTCGGTCTCGAATCGGTGTATTGCCTGGGTCAATGCGCGCTGTCGCCCGCAATGACGATCAACGGCGAGCTGTACGCGAAGGTCACGCCGCAAAAGTTTGACGCGATCTACGCCGCCGCGATGAAACGCGTGGAGGAAACAGCATGACGCGCATCTACGTTCCCCGCGACTCGTCGGCGCTCGCGCTCGGCGCCAACGCCGTCGCGCAAGCCATCGCCGACGAAGCGAAAGCGCGCGGCATCAACATCGAACTCGTGCGCAACGGCTCGCGCGGTCTGCTGTATCTCGAACCGCTCGTCGAAGTGCAAACGCCGCAGGGCCGCATCGGCTATGCGAACGTCGAAGCGGAAGATGTCGCATCGCTGTTCGACGCGGGCTTTATCGAAGGCAACGCGACGCATGCGAAGCACGTCGGCGTGGTCGACGAGATTCCGTATCTGAAGAAGCAGCAGCGTCTGACGTTCGCGCGCATCGGTATCACCGACCCGCTCTCGACCGACGACTATATCGCCAACGGCGGCATCGTCGGCCTGTACAACGCGCTCGCGATGAACGGCGACGCGGCCGTCGAAGCACTGGTCGAATCCGGCCTGCGCGGCCGCGGCGGCGCGGCGTTCCCGGCGGGCATCAAGTGGCGCACGGTGCGCGCCGCGAAGGCCGACCAGAAGTACATCGTCTGCAACGCCGACGAAGGCGATTCGGGCACGTTCTCCGACCGGCTCGTGATGGAAAGCGATCCGTTCGTGCTGATCGAAGGGATGATCATCGCGGGCATCGTGACGGGCGCAACCGTCGGCCATATCTACGTGCGCAGCGAGTATCCGCACTCGATCGACATGCTCGAAGCCGCGATCGTCAAGGCGCGCGCCGCCGGCTGGCTCGGCGATAGCGTGCTCGGCTCGGAACATCGCTTCGAACTCTTCGTCGCGAAAGGCGCGGGCGCGTATGTGTGCGGCGAGGAAACGGCGCTGCTCGAATCGCTCGAAGGCAAGCGCGGCATCGTGCGCGCGAAGCCGCCGCTGCCCGCGCTCGAAGGCCTGTTCGGCAAGCCGACCGTGATCAACAACGTGATCACGCTCGCCACGGTGCCGATCATCTTCGCGAAGGGCGCGGCGTTCTATAAGGACTTCGGCATGGGCCGCTCGCGCGGCACGCTGCCGTTCCAGATCGCGGGCAACGTGAAGCGCGGCGGCCTCGTCGAACTCGCGTTCGGCTGCACGCTGCGCGAACTGATGTTCGACTACGGCGGCGGCACGGCAAGCGGCCGTCCGGCGCGCGCGGTACAGGTCGGCGGCCCGCTCGGCACGTATCTGCCCGAAAGCCAGTGGGATATCCCGCTCGACTATGAGGAATACGCGAAGGTCGGCGCCGTCGTCGGTCACGGCGGCCTTGTGATTCACGACGACACGTCGAATCTCGCCGACCTCGCGCAATACGCGATGCACTTCTGCGCGCTCGAATCGTGCGGCAAGTGCACGCCGTGCCGGATCGGCTCGACGCGCGGCGTCGAAGTGATCCAGCGCATCCGCAACGGCGATACGTCGACGAAGCAGGTGCAACTGCTGCGCGACCTGTGCGACACAATGGTGTCCGGTTCGCTGTGCGCGATGGGCGGCATGACGCCGTTCCCGGTCGTATCCGCCCTCGATCATTTCCCCGAAGACTTCGGTCTCGTGACCGCCACGCCGAAAGAAGCGGCCTAACAGGAAGCCCATCATGTCCGATCCGATCACTTTTCAATCCGGCGGCTGCGGCTCCGGCAACTGTGCGTGCAAGGCGGGCGCGCTGCGCAACGAGCGCGGTCCGTTCGACGATACCGACTACGGCACGCCGCTGCGTCACTCCGACGTCGACGTGACGCTCGAAATCGACGGCCAGGCGATCACGGTGCCCGCGGGCACGTCGGTGATGCGCGCGGCCGCCGAGGCCGGCGTCAACATCCCGAAGCTGTGCGCGACCGATTCGCTCGAACCGTTCGGCTCGTGCCGCCTGTGTCTCGTCGAAATCGAAGGACGGCGCGGCTATCCCGCGTCGTGCACGACGCCCGTCGAAGCGGGCATGAAGGTGCGCACGCAAACGGACCGTCTGCAAGGCCTGCGCCGCAACGTGATGGAGCTGTACATCTCGGATCACCCGCTCGACTGCCTCACCTGCCCCGCCAACGGCAACTGCGAACTGCAGGACATGGCGGGCGTGACGGGCCTGCGCGAAGTGCGCTATGGCTTTGACGGCGCGAATCACCTGAAGGACAAGAAGGACGAATCGAACCCGTACTTCACGTACGACCCGTCCAAGTGCATCGTCTGCAACCGCTGCGTGCGCGCGTGCGAAGAGACGCAAGGCACGTTCGCGCTGACGATCAGCGGACGCGGCTTCGAGTCGCGCGTCGCGGCGAGCGAAAGCCAGCCGTTCATGGAATCCGAATGCGTGTCGTGCGGCGCGTGCGTGGCCGCATGCCCGACGGCGACACTGTCGGAAAAGAGCATCGTGATGATGGGCCAGGGCGAGCACTCCGTCGTGACGACCTGCGCTTACTGCGGCGTCGGCTGCTCGTTCAAGGCCGAGATGAAGGGCAACACCGTCGTGCGGATGGTGCCGCACAAGAACGGCCAGGCCAACGAGGGCCACGCTTGCGTGAAGGGCCGCTTCGCATGGGGCTACGCGACCCATAAGGACCGCATCAAGAAGCCGATGATCCGCGCGAAGATCACGGACCCGTGGCGCGAAGTCAGTTGGGAGGAAGCGCTGAACTACGCGGCGTCGGAATTCCGCCGCATCCAGCAGAAGTACGGCCGCGATTCGATCGGCGGCATCACGTCGTCGCGCTGCACGAACGAAGAAACGTATCTCGTGCAGAAGCTCGTGCGCGCCGCGTTCGGCAACAACAACGTCGACACCTGCGCGCGCGTGTGCCACTCGCCGACGGGCTACGGCCTGAAGACGACGCTCGGCGAATCGGCGGGCACGCAGACATTCGCCTCCGTCGATAAATCCGACGTGATCATCGTGATCGGCGCGAATCCGACGGACGGCCACCCGGTGTTCGGCTCGCGTCTGAAGCGCCGCGTGCGTCAGGGCGCGAAGCTGATCGTCGTCGATCCGCGCCGCATCGATATCGTCGATACCGCACACGTGAAGGCCACGCATCACCTGCAACTGCGTCCGGGCACGAACGTCGCGATCGTGACGTCGCTCGCGCACGTGATCGTCACGGAAGGCTTGCTGAACGAAGCATTCATCGCCGAACGCTGCGAGACGCGCGCGTTCCAGCACTGGCGCGATTTCGTCGCGCTGCCGGAGAACTCGCCGGAGATGATGGAAAGCGTGACGGGCGTGCCCGCGCAGCAGGTGCGCGAAGCCGCGCGCCTCTACGCGACGGGCGGCAACGCGGCGATCTACTACGGCCTCGGCGTAACGGAACACGCGCAAGGCTCGACGACTGTGATGGGCATCGCGAACCTCGCGATGGCGACGGGCAACATCGGCCGCGAAGGCGTCGGCGTGAATCCGCTGCGCGGCCAGAACAACGTGCAGGGCTCGTGCGACATGGGCTCGTTCCCGCACGAACTGCCGGGCTACCGCCATATCAGCGATACCGTCACGCGCACGCTGTTCGAAGGCGAATGGGGCGTGACGCTCCAGCCGGAACCGGGCCTGCGCATTCCGAACATGTTCGATGCCGCCATTCATGGCAGCTTCAAGGGTCTCTACTGCCAGGGCGAAGACATCGTGCAGTCGGACCCGAACACGCAGCATGTGGGCGCGGCGCTGTCGTCGATGGAATGCATCGTCGTGCAGGACATCTTCCTGAACGAAACGGCGAAGTACGCACACGTGCTGCTGCCGGGCTCGACATTCCTCGAAAAGGACGGCACGTTCACCAACGCCGAGCGCCGCATCTCGCGCGTGCGCAAGGTGATGCCGCCGCTGCCCGGCTACTCGGACTGGGAAGTGACGATCCTGCTGGCGCGCGCGCTCGGCTACGAGATGAACTACACGCATCCGTCGCAGATCATGGACGAGATCGCGCGCCTCACGCCGACTTTCCACGGCGTGTCGTACGCGAAACTCGACAAACTCGGCAGCATCCAGTGGCCGTGCAACGAGAACGCGCCGGAGGGCACGCCGACCATGCACATCGACGAATTCGTGCGCGGCAAGGGCAAGTTCGTCATCACGAAGTACGTCGCGACGCCGGAGAAGGTCAACCAGAAATTCCCGCTCATCCTGACCACGGGCCGCATCCTGTCGCAGTACAACGTCGGCGCGCAGACGCGGCGTACGGAAAACTCGCGCTGGCACGACGAAGACCGGCTGGAGATTCATCCGCACGACGCCGAAGACCGCGGCATCAAGGACGACGACTGGGTCGGCATCGAATCGCGCGCGGGCTATACCGTGCTGCGCGCGAAGGTCGCCGACCGGATGCAGCCGGGCGTCGTCTACACGACGTTCCACTTCCCCGAATCGGGCGCGAACGTGATTACGACGGACAGCTCCGACTGGGCGACCAACTGCCCCGAGTACAAGGTGACGGCCGTGCAGGTGATGCCTGTCGAGCAGCCATCGGAATGGCAGAAGGAGTACTCGCGCTTCAACAACGAGCAGCTCGAGCATCTCGACAAGCGCGAGCTCGCCACAACCTCAGGCAAGTGAGGTAACGCAATGGACGTAGCTAACCTGATCGACATGGCGAACCGCATCGGCGATTTTTTCGAGTCGATGCCGGATCGCGACGAAGCGATCGACAGCATCGCGGATCACATCCGCCGCTTCTGGGAGCCGCGCATGCGCCGCGCGATTCTGGCGACGCTGCACGCGAAGCCCGAAGGGGCCGAGCTCGAGCTGCATGAGATGGTTCGCGAGGCGCTTATCAGGCATCTCGCCGATCTCACGCCGAAGGAAGCGGCACCGGCCTGACACGCTTCACGCAACAGCAGTACCTCGCGTTCGCATCGGGCTCGATGCGGACGCTTTTTTTGCGCGCTTTCCGGTGCGTTTCCTACCTGCGTCACGGAGCCGGCTCGCCGGGCCCGCTCCTCGCGAACCACGCTTCGCAATGCCGCAGCAGCCCGTTCAGATCGGAGCCGGGGCGCCCGCGCGCACACACATAGCCATCGGGCCGCACCAGATAGAACGACGGCCGCGTGCGTCCAAACGATTCGCTCAGCGATGCCCCCCCCGCCCTCGCCGTTCGCATCCGTCACGCGCCACACGCGCACGGCGCCCGGCAGCAGATCTTCGACGGCGGCGGCGAAACGGTCGAGATCGGCGGGCCGCGCGGGTTTCAGGTGCAGCGAGAGGCGTTTGCCGCTGCTCGACGCGGCATCCTCTGGGGGCTCGACGAGCAGGAACAGCGAGAAAAACGCCGGATCATGCAGATCGAAGATGCAGCCGGCGCCGGGCAGACGCCCCAGCGGCCCGTCGATCACATGCACGAGCGCATCGGGCGCGCGCTCGCCCGCGCGCGGGCCGCCGTCAAGCACGCGTTCGAGCGTCAACGGACTGCGCCGGTATTGAATCGACAGCTCGCTGACGGTCAGGCGCGCGGCGTCGCGCAACGGGCCGAGCGCGGCGAGCACGGGCACGCGCTCGCGCAGCAGCTTGAGCGGCCCGTGATCCGCTTCCGCCATGTGCGTGACGAAGCTGGTCTGCCGCAGGACGTCGCGCTCGATGGGATGACGCTCGAGGTGATAGGTATCGAGCAGCCGCTCGGGCGCATTACCGTGCAACACGCGCGCGAGTTTCCAGCCGAGATTGAAGGCTTCCTGGATGCCCGTGTTCATCCCTTGCGCGCCCGCGGGGCTGTGCACGTGCGCGGCGTCGCCGGCGAGAAACACGCGCTGCACGCGCAACTGCGCGACCATGCGGCTATTCAGGTGAAAGTAGCTCGACCATGACAGGCTCGTCAGATCGACGGGATGATGAATGCGGCTTTTCGCGATCACGCGGCATTCATCGAGCGTCGGCGGAGCGATCGCGGCGAGCGGCGCCGGGTTGCCGTGCTCCGGCGTGGCCGCCGCCATCGTGGGCTGATCGGCGATCAGCCGGTGCCTGCTCTTGCCCATCGGAAACAGTGCGGCCAGTCCCGCGCCCGACGCGAAGATATGAAACTCGTCGTCGGACCAGCAGGTGTCGGCTTCGAGGTCGGCGAGCAGGAAGGTCTGCTCGAATGTCTTGCCCGCGAAGCTCATGCCGAGCCGATGGCGGATCGCGCTGTGCGCGCCGTCGGCGGCAATCATGTACGACGGATGCAAGGTCTCGATATGGCCGTCCGCGCGCTGCAGCGTGGCGTTCACGCCCGCCGAGCCCTGCGCGAACATCGTCAGCTCGACGCCGCGTTCGATCTGCACGCCGTAGGTTGCCAGGTGCTCCGTCAGCAGACGCTCGGTGACGGACTGATCGAGAAACAGCAGATACGGATAGCGCGTTTGCAGCGGATCGAAATCGAGCCGCGCGAGACGCTGGCCGTTCGAGTAAAGATTCGCGGCACGCGCGCGATGACCGAGTTCGAGAAACTTGTCGACGAGCCGGTGCTGCTCCAGCAATTCCAGCGTGCGCGCCTGAATGCCGATCGCGCGCGAATGCGGGTCCGGCTGCTGCGCCTTGTCGATCAGACGCACGGGCACGCGGGCGCGCGCAAGACTCATGGCTGCCGCCAGCCCCGTCGGCCCCGCGCCCACGATCAGCACGGGCGGTACGTCGATGGAAGCACCCGTCATGCAGACCTCCGCAGTCGGACATGCCCGTTAGTGTACGCCGAGCATTTCAGTCCCTGCCGTCTTGCCGACGACGCGCCGCATCAAAGCAGCGCCCGGATCGAGAATCAGTCGCGACGCCGCGCTCAGTGCGCGTGCGACGCAGGATCGAGCGAGCAGCGATGCTGGGTGGTGCCCATATCGACCTGCAGCGTCGCGTGATGCATGTCGAACTCGACGCGCAGCGTGCTGACGATGGTGTCGATCGCCTTGTCGCCCGGATGTCCGGCGGGCATCACGAGATGCGCCGACAGCGCGTTGCCCGTCGTCGACAGAGCCCACACGTGCAGGTCGTGCACATCGGTGACGCCGGGCTGCGTGGCGAGATAGTCGCGGATCTTCTGCAGATCGACGCCCGTCGGCACACCATTGAGCGCGAGCTTGACGGAATCGCGCAGCAGGCCCCACGTGCCGTACACGATCACGGCGACCACGACGATGCTCATCACAGGGTCAAGCCACGTCCAGCCGGTGAAGACGATGGCCAGACCCGCGACCGCGACGGCGGCGGACACGGCGGCGTCGGCCAGCATGTGCAAGAACGCGCCGCGAATGTTCAGGTCGTCTTCCTGGCCGCGCATGAAGAGCCAGGCGGAGAAGCCGTTCACGACCATGCCGACGAGCGCGACGATGAACACGTCGAGCCCGGCGACGGGCGCGGGATGAAACAGGCGCCCGACGGCTTCGGCGACGATCACGCCGCACGCGAACAGCAGCAGGCCCGCGTTGAGCAGGCTCGCGAGAATCGACGAGCCGCCGAGCCCGAACGTGTAGCGCGTGGACGGCCGGCGCGTCGCGAGCCACGTCGCGCCCCACGCGAGCAGCAGGCCGAGCACGTCGGACAGATTGTGTCCCGCGTCCGCAAGCAGCGCCGTGGAATG
Source organism: Paraburkholderia bengalensis (assembly GCF_037126505.1). Lineage (NCBI taxonomy): Bacteria > Pseudomonadati > Pseudomonadota > Betaproteobacteria > Burkholderiales > Burkholderiaceae > Paraburkholderia > Paraburkholderia bengalensis. Next base: position 8,659 of record NZ_JACFYJ010000083.1, on the reverse strand, counting down.
GGCGAGCACGCCGTACACCGCCTGCACGACGACGATCGCGACATTCAGCGCGACGGCGATGGCAAACGCGCGGCCGTGGCCTGCCACGGGCGCGTGATGGTGATGATGACCGCCATGACCGTGAGCATGATCATGCTGATGCGCGCGCGAGCCCTTGCGATCCGCGTCATGGTCGTGGTCGTGCGGGTGATCGTGGCTGTGGTCGCCGTGCTCCGCGTGCGCGCAGGCAGCCGTGTGCACGTGCGGTTCGAGCGGCGCTGACCGCGGTTCGGTCGCGGGCCCGGTGGCTTGATGAGGGGCGTATTTCATGGGTGTTCCTGCGCAAAATCGGCGGCCGATTCGCTGACGGGTTCCGCGACGTGCTCGAGCATGTCGGTCAACATGCGGCTGATGTGCTGATCGGCCGCGACGTAAAACACCTGCTTGCCTTGCCGCTCCGCGCGCACGATGCGCGCCGCCCGCAGCAGCCGCAGATGATGGCTGACGAGAGAAGGCGACAGGCTCAACGATTCGGCGATCGCCCCAACTGCGCGCCGCTCGTGGACACAAGCAAGCACGATGCGCAGACGCGTCGGATCGCCGAGCAGACGGAACAGATCGGCAATCTCGACGACGCGATCGTCGGCTTGAGGGGAAACTACGGCGGACATTTTCCGGCTCTCGTTGAGGCGTACATATGAACAGATGTTCATATGTTATTGAGCAACACTCGCCGCGTCAAGTCGGGACGCGTCTGCCGAGTGTGGGAAAATGCGCGTTTTCCTGCATTGCACCCTCCCTGCGTCATGTTCCCTGTTTTCGAGCGCGCCTATAGCGCGCATCGCGACGGCCGGCTCGACGACGCCGAGCGCGGCTACCGCGCCACGCTCGAACTCGATCCCCGCCACGTCGACGCGCTGCATCTGCTCGGCGTGCTGCGTCACCAGCAAGGCCAGCACCAGGAGGCGGCCGAGCTCGTGCGGCGCGCCGTGGATCTGCGCCCGCAAGACGCCGGGCTGCAGCTGAACCTCGGCAACGCGTTGAAAGCGCTCGGCCGGCTCGACCAGGCTATCGAGCGCTTTCGCAATGCGCTGACGCTCGCGCCGACGTTTCCGATGGCGCACTACAACCTGGGCAACGCGTACGCGCTCGCCGGGCGCCACGAAGACGCCGTCGACGCGTTCGAAAAGTCGCTGCGTCTGCAGCCGATGGATGCGTCGTCGCACGTCAATCTCGGCAATGCGCTGCACGCGCTTGGCCGGCACCGCGAGGCCGTCGAGTCGTTCCGGCGCGCGCTCGAGCTGCGGCCTGGCCACGCGGGCGCGCACAACAACGTCGGCATGGCGCTCAACGCGCTCGGTTCGTCCGTCGAGGCGAGCGCGCACTTTCGCGCGGCGCTCAAGGCCGAGCCGCGCTTTGTCGCCGCGCGCTTCAACCTGGCCAATACGCTCGACGCAACGGGCCATCACGAACAGGCCGTCGCGGAGTTCGAAGCGGTGCTCGCGCTGCAGCCGAACCTGCCGCCCGCGCTGTTCGGCCTCGGCAACGCGCTCGCCGCGCTCGGCCGTCACGACGAAGCGCGGCCTCGCTTCGAGCGCGCCGTCGGCCTCGATCCGACCTTCGCGCTCGCATGGCTGAGCCTGGGCGCCGCGCACCACGCGCTCGGCGCGCACGACGCCGCCCTGCGTGCATTCGATCAGGCGCTGCGTCTGCGGCCCGATCTCGCCGTCGCGCATATGAACCGGGCCGTGACGCTGCTCACGCTCGGCGATTTCAAGCGCGGCCTGCCCGAATACGAATGGCGTCTGGACAACGCGACGGCGCCCGAAGCTGCGGCGGCGCCCGCCGACGTCGCGCAATTGCCGCGCTGGCACGGCGAGCCGATCGCGGATCGCACGCTGCTCGTCCATGCCGAACAGGGTTTCGGCGACACGCTGCAATTCGTGCGCTTCGTCGAACAGGCCGCGCAGCGCGCAGCGCGCGTCGTGCTCGAAGTGCAGCCGGAACTCGCCGCCCTGCTCGCGCCGACCGCGAAACAGTGGCGCATCACGCTGATCGCGCAAGGCGAGCCGCGTCCGCGCGCCGACCTGCAGTGCCCGCTGCTCAGTCTGCCGCTGGCGCTCGGCACCGATGCCGACTCGATTCCGTCGCGCGTGCCCTACCTGAACGCGCCGGCGGCGGCGCGGCGCACATGGCGCGGCTCGCTCGGCGGACACGCGAAGCGCAAGATCGGGCTCGCGTGGTCGGGGCGCGTGCAGCGCCAGGAAAACCGCTCGATGCCGCTTGCCGCGCTGGAGCCGCTGTTCGCGCTCGACGGCATCGACTGGATCGTGCTGCAGCCCGCGCTGGCCGACGAAGAGCGCGCGCGCTCGACGCGCATCCGCGTGCGAAGAACATTCATCGCTTCGACGGGCGCATTCGCGACTTCGCCGACACGGCGGCGATCATCGAGCGTCTCGACGCCGTCGTATCGATCGATACGTCGGTTGCGCATCTGGCGGGGGCGCTCAATAAGCCGCTATGGCTGATGCTGCCGTTCGCCGCCGACTGGCGCTGGTTCGTCGGCGACGCGCGCAGCCCGTGGTATCCGTCGGCGCGGCTCGTGCGGCAGGCGCGGCCCGGAGCGTGGGCGGAAGTGGTCGAACAAGTGGCGTCGGTGCTGCGCGATTGAGCGCGGCGCTTGCCGCTGCGGTTGCGCAGCCGCCCATGAAAAAACCCCGCATGGCGGTCCGCATGGCGGGGGTTTTCTTTTGCTGCCTGACACGCCGTGAGGCTCACGCCGTCCGGTACTGATTGCGCGCTTCCTGCGTGCGATACAGCACGAGCGTCGCGATCAGCCCGCACACGGCCGCTACGCTCATCCACAGGCCGGGCGCGGCCTTGTTGCCCGTCGAGTGGATCAGGTACGTCGCGATGGCGGGCGTGAAGCCGCCGATAGTCGTCGCAAGGCTGTACGCGAGCGAGAAGCCTGCCGTGCGCACGTCGGGCGGCATTACTTCCGTCAGCGCGACGACCATGCCGCCGTTGTAACAGCCGTACAGGAAAGACAGCCACAGCTCGACCATCAGGAGGCGCGCGAACGACGGCTCGGCCACGAGCCACTGCACAGCGGGATACGACGTGAGAATGGTGAGGATCGTGAAGGTCAGCAGCACGGGGCGGCGGCCGACGCGGTCCGAGATCGCGCCCGACACGGGCAGCCAGATCAGGTTCGACACACCGATGCACACGGTCACGATCAGCGTATCGATTGCGTCGAGCTTCAGCACTTCCTTGCCGAAGGTCGGCGTATACGCGGTGATCATGTAGAACGACACGGTCGTCATGATGACCATGCCCATGCCGCCCAGCACGACGCCCCAGTTCTGCATCATCGACGAAAAAATCTCGCCGACCGACGGGCGGTGCTTCTTCGCGAGGAACTCATCCGTTTCCTTCAGCGAACGGCGGATAAGGAACAGGAACGGCACGATCAGACAGCCGATCAGGAACGGCACGCGCCAGCCCCAGGACGTCATCTGGTCGGCGGGCAGCGTGCGGTTCAGGATTACGCCGATCAACGCGGCGAACACGACGGCAACCTGCTGGCTACCCGACTGCCACGAGCAATAGAAGCCCTTGTTGCCCTTAGTCGCGATCTCCGACAGATACACGGAGACGCCGCCCAGCTCGACACCCGCCGAGAAGCCCTGCAGCAGCCGCCCGAGCAGCACGAGCACGGGCGCGAGCACGCCGATCGTCGCGTAGCCGGGAATGGCCGCGACTGTCAGCGTGCCGAGCGCCATCAGCGCGAGCGTCAGGATCAGGCCCTTGCGGCGGCCGTGATGGTCGATGTATGCGCCGAGCACAATTGCGCCCAACGGCCGCATCAGGAAGCCCGCGCCGAACACGGACAACGACAGCATCAGCGAGGCGAACTCGTTGCCGCTCGGAAAATACGTCTTGGCGATGGCTGCGGCGTAATAGCCGTAGACCATGAAGTCGTACATTTCCAGGAAGTTTCCGCTGACGACGCGGAATACGGTTCGGACCTTGGATTCGTCCGTCGCTACGTGAGCATGGGATGCAGTTGCCATGACAATCTCGAAATAGGCCCGCAACCTGGGTAAGACAGGCGGCACTGGGCAGTTCAAACGATCCGCGGCGCAGAGCGGATGCGTAGTGCCACTACGCGAGCGGATGTTGCGTCCGTCGGGGCACAGCGCTCGCGTGGGGCGCGGTATTGTGATTCGGCGAGAACGGCGAAGGTATCAGGGTAAACCTGCAGATTCGCTTACATAATGCGCGCTCCGTGATAATAACGTTACTCCGATCGACGCGCATTTAATACATTTTGCTTACAAACAGCCCGAACCAAGAAGATTCTTCCGATGCGGTTTTCGCGCGTCAGACTCTGCAAGGTGACGGCGGCGAACATGCGTCTTATCGTGCTGCTTGTATGCTTTTCGCCTTACGTGATTCCCGTGCCGTCTGTCCATCGGCCTGATTTTTCCGAAATGTCTGCATTTGCCTGTCCGGACTGCCGCAATGCCTGATTCCGTCTCGCCGCCCGTTGTTTCATCCCTCGTGCTTCGGCCCGCGACCGACGCGGACGCCGATCTGATCGCCGCCATTCATAGCGCGAGCTGGCAGGCCACCTACCGCGGACTGCTCCCCGATGCGTTCCTCGATAGCGAAGTCGCGCACGAACGTGCGTCGTACTGGCGAGCGCGGCTGTCGGCGCCGGGCGCCGAGCGCCGCATCGTGCTGATCGCGGAGCGCGCGGGCGAGCCGATTGGCTTCGTGTGCGTGGAGCGGCAGCCAGATTCGCCGTGGGGCGTGCTGCTCGACAATCTGCACGCGCTGCCCGCGCATCAGGGCATCGGGGCGGGCAAGCTGCTGATGCGCGCCGCACAGGACTGGGCGCGCGAGCACGGCGAAGCGCAGCTCTATCTCTACGTGCTCGAGGGCAACACGCCCGCCATTGCGTTCTACGAGCGGCAAGGCTGGCAGTTCTCCGGCGCCGAGCCGGATCAGATGGGCGGCACCGACATCACGGCGTTGCGATACGTCTATCGCCTCGATGGCGAAACACCTGATCGTCAAAATAACTGAGCATTTCGGATTCATCTGATCGCCAGAACGGCACTCGCCCGCCACCATACCGCGACCGAACGCCTCGACCGAACCGTGAACACGCAGCACGTTCACGGCTGTTGCTGTCCGCCGCTTCGAGGCCAAACGCGCGAAAAAGAACGAGGCGAAGACCGTGTCGACACCACCACTCACACTAGTTGCCGGCGAATTCAGAATGCCGCGCTTGCGGCCGCTCGAGCTGGTGTCCCGCTCCCTCGGTCGCGAATGGGCGCTGCTGCCGCCCAACGTCAGCTTTCGTACGGAACTGAGAGCGCTGTACGCGGCGATGCTGCGCACGTTTTGCCTGAGCGCCGACTCTATCCGCGCGATGTGCCGCTGGGACCCGCAAAGCCTGCGCCAGCAGCCGGTCACCCCTGCTGCCGCGTTCGGACGCGGCGCCATCGGGCTCAATCTGCGCGACCCCGTGGCTTCGCTTGAACACGCCACTCGTCAATGGAACCGGGTGGCGGGCGGCGCCTGCGCCATCGGGGGCGCAGCGGCCATTGCGTGGCTGGTCGCCAATCACCCGCGCCAGCCGCCGACGCCAGCGCTCGCCGCCGCGCCCGAAGTCACGCTGAGTTCGTCGCTGAAGCATCCGTCCAGCGCGAATCCTGATGATCGCGAGCATGTTCGCTCAGGCGCCGTCGATCGGCGGGCTGATGTCGCGAGGGCGCGGGATCGCGCGCAGGGCGATCTCGCAGCGCGCACACCGGTTGCAGCCGTAGCCGGTTCGGCGAGACGCGCTTCCGGACGCAGCGCGCCGCTCGTGAACGCCTCGCGCGCCCCGCAGGCTGCGCACGCCTCCGCTGGCCACAAAGATGCTATCGCGCCGCACGGCGCCGACGAGCGTCAGGCGGGCGTCGCACCGCAGCGCATGAAGCAATCGGGCATCGGTCGCTTATCACCCGCCGCCCGTGGCTCGCATCCGGCCAGGCGCGAGCGCAGCACGTACGCGCACCCGGAGGTCCGGCGCATGCCGCAGGCGGCGGACCATCTGCCGGCGGCGACCCGGCGCGAGCGCGGAATCACTGCATTCTCCGACGCACCGCTCGCTTCGCTGCATCGCGCGCGGCCCTTGCCTTCCACCGCGGGCGCGTATTCGCCGCTTGCGCCGTCCCCTCGCCCCGATAGCGACTACGAATCCATCACCATGTCCGCGCGCACGCACGTTGGCGACATGCCGACAGCGCCGGTCAACCGTGGCCGCGTCAATACGGACAGTACCGACTGGATGAACCACATCTCGCAGCGTCGCGTGACGGAAGTGCCCGAGCGGTTTTCGAAGTGACCTCGCGAGCCGCGGGCCAGCGCGGCAGCGTTTCGCAACGTCGCTTCGAATTGCGCCGAAACGCGTGACATCAGATTCGCCGCAACGCTTGGCGGCAAATTTCCGCGGCAGACATTCAGATAGTCAGGCTCGAAAACAAAGGGCTGAGTCCCGCATCATGCAGGACTCAGCCCTTGCTCATCGAAAGCCGACACGCCGCGCTTCCCGCGCTCGAATCACCCCCGTTGTCAGCGGTTACCCGGCAGCCCAGCCTCCGCTTGTCGTTGCAACAACTGAACCTGCTGCTGCAGCACGCGCAGTTGCGACTGTGCCTTTTCCTTCTCTTCTCGCAACGCGACCGTCTCGTCCTGCTGCTGCCGTTGATAGTCGGCGACCTTGGCTTCCTGCGCGCGCGCCACTTCAATGTCGGCCTGCAGACGCTGCGCACGCATCTGCGACTCGCCGATCACACGCTCGATCGACGCCTTCTGCGCCTGCAATTGCGCCTTGCGAATCTGCACGTCGGCGAGTTGCGCCGTTTGCCGCGCGAAGCCCGCGTAGACGGCTTCCGCGCGCGCCTCGTCCACGGTCCGGATCACGCGCCAGAAATGCTTGTCCTGAAAGAGCGCGACGTAGTACGTCATGCTCTGCGCGTGGAAGAACAGCGACGCGCCATAGCCGCCGTTGTACGTGGTGCGCATTTCCGTCAATCCACCGTCGTGAATCAGTTGCATCAGGTCCGCGACGTCGCCCTGCGCGCTGCCGCTCGCGTCGGCCAAAGCGTTGATGCCGAGTACCTTGCCCGCATCGTCGACAGCATCGGCACTGGCTTGCGCATCGGCCCGGACGCTGCCGGCGGCGTTTGCGCGCGCACCGGCCGGCTCTGACGACAACCGGTTTCCCGCCGACGCAGTGCCGCCGCCATGCATCAGCATGCAGGCGACGACGAGCCATATCGTGCGGCGCAAATCCAAGGGGTACTTCATACGTCGCTACTCCATGCGTATTCCGAAACAACCTCGGATTATCGCTTGGAAACTGTCCTTTCTGACATGCGGCGACAGGACTTTAAATCGAGATAAACGGACAACTAAACAATTGCATCAGCAAACGCAAAAATTCGTAAAAGCTGAGTGGATTTCTGCGATCGAAGCGGCTCAGCAACGGAGAACGAGCAGACACGTCACAGACGAAAAACAAAAACGCGAGCGGGCCATTGCTGGCCCGCTCGCGTTCGGTCGACATGCGGTCGCGCTCAGAAGCGCGTTTCGCGCGCGACCCGCAAGAACGTATCGAGCAGCGGCGTGCAGTCGAGCAGCTCGGGACCGCCCGCGCGGTGAAACTCCGGATGCCATTGCACGCCCATCACGAAGGGCGCGCGCCGGTAACGCACGGCTTCGATGATGCCGTCCGTGGCCGACACCGCCTCGATGTTCAGATCGCGGCCCAGCTGATTGACCGCCTGATGGTGAATCGAGTTGACGATCGCCTCGCGCCGGCCCGGGAACATGTTGACGAGCGTCGAACCTTCGGGGAAATGCACCGAGTGGCGATGCTGGTCGTAGTGTTCGTTGACGTGGACGCCCGCCGTCGGCACGTCAGAGGCGATGTCCTGATAGAGCGTGCCGCCGAACGCCACGTTGATAAGCTGGCAGCCGCGGCAAACGCCGAGCACCGGCTTGCCCGACTCGATGAACTCGTGCAGCAGCTCGAGTTCGTACATGTCGCGCACGCGGTCGCCGGGCCATTCGGGACGCGTCGCCACTTCGGCATACGACTGCGGCGACACGTCGGCGCCGCCTTGCAGCAGCAGTCCGTCCAGATGCTTGGCGTAGTCTCGCAGGCGGATATTGCTCGGGTGCAGCATGCCCTGATGGCCGACCGTCGGGATCATGAAGACAAGCACGTCGCGCGACATCACCCAATGGGCAATCGATTCCTCCAGGTACTGCAGCGTCTTGCCGCGCAAGCCTTTGGCGCCCGGCTCCGGGTGGAAGATGCGCGCCGACACGCCGATGCGCAGCGTGCGCTGCGTGATCCTGCGGCCCGCGCGGTCGAATAGTTGCCGCGCACGCGCCGCGACGATCCGCCCGAACACGGACCACGCGGAATCGCTTTGCCGCAGATAGGCAGGCGGTGCGGGTGGATAGGCGCTCGCGGGCGGCGGATTGTACGCGCCGAAATCCGGCGCGGCGCCGAAGCCCGGGGGCGGCGAACCTTTCGCAGATGGATCGACGGCCCCTGCGCCGAGCGTGCCGTCCGGCTCGCCGCCGACAGGCGCGGCCGTCGCGCCGCCCG